>JAZFTL010000324.1:0-2547 GCA_036446675.1 Thermoanaerobaculia bacterium | reverse complement strand
TCCAAAGTGATCTCGCTTCGCTCATAAGTCCGGTAGTCCTCTTGCCGGGAGAACAGTATGATCACCTCAGCAGCATCTTGACCCGGATCGATACCGTATCTCTCGCGATAGGCGGTGGAGATGTTGGCTGCAGCGGCTCCCAACTGTGCCAAAAGGTTGAGGTTTCGGGTGTCTGTGTAGAGTGCGAACGGGCCGAGATTCTTGGTCGAGTCACCACTCTGCAAAAAACTACGCGCTCGAATGAGCCGGTTCGAGTCGGGGCTAACTGGAGAGGTGAATGATCTCACCGGTAGTGGAATTATTTGGTTCGAGAGATTTATCCATCCTTTGATCGACCCCAAGCGAACTTGAAGCCACTCACTCCTTTGATCCAGAACGGATACTTCAATATCTACATCGATGACGGCGACAGTACTGGATCTGCTACTTGGTTCCCGATGCAGACGCTGGCCCGAATGCAGCCAGATCGACTCCTGGTCCTGCAACGAGGCACCAATACGGGAGGGGGTGCCGAGCAGCTCGTGATCGTTTTCGTCGGAGGTTTTCTCGGGAGCGAAACTCTGTCGAGGAAATGCCAGCAGACAGGACAATGCCAGTAGTGAGAGAGCCCAGCTCCATAGTATCCCTAGGGAAATCTTCGGCACTACAGGAATCATCGGACTAAGGAGAAGCCAAGCTCCGCCGACGCCAGGTTGATCTCTTGAGGCAAGTGCACGCCGTCGAGCCAGACCACTCGCTGGCGGTCGAGCACTTTGTAGAGTCGGCTGATCGCCCGTTCGAGGTCCCGCATAGAAGAAATTTCTGTGACGGCTCCCCAGGTGCTTGACAGGAGATCATTTCCGCCTGCAGTCGACCAAACGAAGAGTGGCACTCGGAGACTTCGCAGGTAGCCTGTGACTTGTGATGGACGAAACTGGCTGGAGTCGCCCAGCTTGTCACCTAAGAGTAGCAACACGGCCCGCCGCCGATTGCGGCGAGCCACCAACATCCCGGCTGCTGCAACTGCGTCGCTAAGTCGCTGCTTTTCCAGATCGCGGCTGGGCGGTGTCGTGCGAGTGAGGAGCCAGTAAAAACCTCCATCCTCGGCAGTGAATTCCTGAGAAGGTGAAAACACGTCGATAGAGAAGTGATCTCGCTCCTGAAGTTGGGAGAACGGCCAGAGAAATCGAACCCGAAGGTCCTGCCGCAGAGCCATTCTCATTCGCAGCGAGTTCCGGGTGATGTCTCCGGAGATGCCATAGCGAGCTCGCTTCTTCAACTCTCTGAGACTTATACGCCCTAGCTGCCCGAGGCCTCGCCGAGCTTTTTCATCTCGCACAATGATGACTTCGGCAAGTCCCTTTTCGGAAGCCACGACGGTCAGGTCCTGATCTTGCTTGCGGAATACTCCTCGAAGGTCTCGAGGCGCTGGAAGCTCACCGGCCTCCTCAAGCATGACGGGAACCGCGGTCAGTTCGGTGTTTATTCGATCGGTATAGGATCCTCCAAATGTAATCTCTGCAACTGAGCTAACAGTGCTCGAAAAATCGAGCTCGGCCCGTAGAAAATGCAGGGCTTTCGGATCAAAGTCGGGGAGAGGAATCGAAGATGGGTCGGCTACGTCGAGAGTTTGACCGTCAAAGGAGACCGTAGTTGAGACGGGTTTGGCCCCGACGACACTGTTCCAGGATAGCCGGGCCTTAACCCCTCGCCCGTCTTTGCCTCCGTTAAGAACGACAGCCGTTTCAGCCGGCCTGCGAGACAGATTGACCAACTGCCGAGCGCGTGCTACTTCTTTGTGATCGCCGTTGTATCCGATGGCGACGAGCTCATGAGGTACTAGTTCCTTACCGAAATCGCATGGGAGAGTCCAGTCACCGCCCTCTAGGCTGCCTATGATGCGGCCGTCTAGCAACAGCTCTACAGATGCGACGGAATCACCTACGAGAAGGCTCACGGGCTGGATGCCCACGATAAGGCCTAGGAAGAGGGACGCAAAAGCAATCATCACAACCTACCTCCAATGGATGCTAACAGAGTTGAAATGATGAGGGTTGGGCCCCGCATCGCGCTACTGTGTTACGATCCGAAAGTACCTTGCTCCGCCACCCAGTTCATGGCAATCTGGACCTCACGTCTCCGAGTAGACTCGCTACCGACGATCCTCAAACGGGCTGTGACCAGCCGGCTCTCCTTGCTACTCGGCTGGTCTTTGATGGCCGTCGTTCAACTCGGAGCGCATTCGGTCGCTGCCGCGGCGAGATATGACAAATCCACCGCGACCTCTGAAGCTGTTCTCAAGATACCATCGGTAATCGTCGAAGCTCCGAATCGGCTGCTCAATACTCAGACATCACAACTCAGGGATCGCTTTGAGGAAAAAGGTGTAGACCACATCCACAAAATCACTATGCCGAGGCGCGTCGCTCAAATTTTCCAGGACTCGCCCAATAATGCCAGACCGCTAGACCGAGACATCCCTGAGCGTAGGTTTCTTACAGAAGATCGCAAGTCCCTCTCCTTTCGCTCGCACAGCGAGGCCGTAGAGTTCCTGTTAACGGCAGAGGT
>JAZFTL010000323.1:0-5417 GCA_036446675.1 Thermoanaerobaculia bacterium | reverse complement strand
CGTAACCCGAAGATCCGAGCCAAACGCGACCCAGTTGAAGAAGCCAGCCAGAATGATGCACTGAATAGCGTCGAGGAGAAGACTCTCGCCAAGCAGCTCAAGGCACTGGGTTACATGAACTAGGGCCACCCATGAAGCACTCCATAGATCTACTTATTCCACCTCGACTGACGGCAGCGGAAACAGCGCCGCTAGCACTTCATCGTGCTGTCCCCTCCATCCTCCCCACCCAGGAGAGTAGTCTGCGACCTGTTCCGTGACCTTCACTCCAGATGCTTTCAGCCGACCGATCAGCTCCCGGCTCGCATCCTCGGCGCGCACTCCGTTTCCCAAGACGTAATCGTGGCGGCTCCAAACCACGTAGACCAACTCGAGCTTCGGGTCCGCCTCGGCAATCAGCTTGGGTAGTTGCTCGTTGGCCGGTTCGATCGGGTAAAAGCTCTGCGTCGCCACCCTCTGAAAACTCTCCGGATGGTGGACAGCGGCAAACATCGCCGCCACTCCCGCACTTCCCGGCCCCATGATGGCTCGGCGGGTCGAGTCTGTCCGATAGTGACGATCGAGGTGAGGCAACAGCTCTTCGATGAGGAATCGGTTGTACTTCTCGGCGTCGGCGCCGCCGTACTCGGCTCCACTCGAACGGGGCACGAAGACGGCAATCAGTGGCTCCACCGACGTGCCGACGAGATTGTTGAGAGTGTTCTCCATCAGGCTACCGCGGAGCAGGTTGTCTCCATGATTCACGACCAGCAAAGGGTAACGTGTGTCTGGGTTTTGACCGTAGGCGGCCGGACGCCACACCTTGATTTCACGCGTATTCTCGAGAATGTCGGAGCGGAACGGGAAGCCGTCCAGCGTACCGCGCGCGGCCTCCGTCGCAGGTGGGTCGAGATGTGGGGAAGTCGGCCATTCAGGCATCCGCAACTCGGATGTCTTCCTGAACCCAAGGTCGACCGAGTGTGGATTGCCCGCATCAGGCTGGGGGTCTCCAAAGTCCACCATGAGATCGTAGGTGTACTGGGCTTTCGGGTCGAGCTTCAGGCTTCGGAAGAACAGGTCGGTCCCTTCGACCCGGAACAGTCCGAGCTCCTGGCCGCCCTCGACTAGATCTCCGCGCACCCCGACATCTGTCGCCGCCCCCCGCCAGAGAACATGGGTGATTCCACCCGCTTCGAACTCCGGACCGACCTCACCGTCCGCGAAACGACTCTCAACGGCCACCTGACGCTCGGCAAGAGGCTTGGCTTCGACCGCAGCGATCCACTGGCCCAGCTCACCCCGTAGGCGATCGGTCAGATCTATCTGCGCTACCTGAGGCGCCAGCTCCGGGTTGATCCTCACCGCAGCCATG
Organism: Thermoanaerobaculia bacterium; assembly: GCA_036446675.1. Lineage (GTDB taxonomy): Bacteria > Acidobacteriota > Thermoanaerobaculia > Multivoradales > JAHEKO01 > JAZFTL01. The sequence goes on along the minus strand of JAZFTL010000323.1, from coordinate 4,066 downwards.
TGCTCTAGATTCCGAATCAGGAAAAGCCCGTCTGCAAAACTCGGGATCGCGTAACTGCCGTTTTCGAGCACCGCTACACGAGTCAGCTCGACATAACCCTCCGGCGATGGCTCCACCAAGACCAAGTCGCCACCTGGCGAAGCGATAGCCAACAGCCCACCCACCGCAGATAGCCCCAGGCCACCCGGCTGGCGCGACCGCCAAGCGATCTCGCCCGTTTCGACGCTGACACAGGTCAAAATACCTCCGGTGAATCCGTAGAAATGCTCGCCAACAAGGACCGGCAACGCGTAAGTATTGCCGAAGGCGCGGCTAACCCAGACTTCCTCGACGCCGCCATCGACGACCCGATAGAGACGTGAGCCTCGCTGATACTTCACCAGAAAGCGCTGGTCATCGACTGATGTCGGATGGGCGGAGTCCTCGGTTTGTTCTCCCTCTGTGTGGCGCGATTCCCAAAGGACGTTCCCGCTTTCCGGATTGAGGCCGTAAAGAAATTGATTCGTAACCGTCAGCAACTGGACGCGGCCTCCGAGCTTGACCACCATCGGCGTCTGGTAACTAACGCTGTCATCTCCCTGAGTCCACTTGATTTCGCCCGATGATCGATCGAACGCGGTCACCGCATGACCTTCGCCTCCAGTAGTCACAATTATCTGGCTGTCCGTGACGACTGGAGACGCCGCATAACCGTAGAGTGGCACCGTCGAATTCTCTTCATTGAGCTCCGTTCGCCATTTTTCTTCGCCGTCCGCTAGAGCGAGAGCGACGAGCTGGCCCGCCGGCCCCAAGGCGTACACCATCGAATCGCTGATGGTCGGAGTGCCGATGGGACCGTCATCCGAACCATCATGACCGGCGTATTTCGGACCCAGCTCGTAGCGCCAAACTTCCTGCCCTGACTCGAGGTCGAACCCACCGATAACATCCAACTCTCCATCCGTGAACATCGTGACCGCCTTGCCGTCAGCGATGGACACGTTGGAGTAGCCGGACCCCAGAGCACGGCGCCAGGCCACCTCCAGCCCAAAATCCTCTCCGGGCAGCTGGGAGTCGGAGGTCATTCCTCGCGCCAACGGTCCGCGAAACTGAGCCCAGCCCTTCGACTCTTGGGCCGGACTCGAAGCAGCCAGGGCAATCATCATCGCAAGAGTCGAATAGGTACCGGTTGGTAGGCGCATGAAAGGCATCGTCAAAATCTCCTCTTCGTCAAGAATCAGTACACATCGTCTAGGTCTATATGGAGTCTACGAAAAACGCCGCCCCGAGTTCTGCCGCAAAAGCGGGCAAGTCACCACAGTTTATCTCACTCAGTGTTGCGCGTGAGACCAGGAAGACATACTCTGTTGCACTTCTGTGACCCATTTCCCCTGGGTGACCTGAGCCGAGGTCTCGTAGGGTCGGGATCAGCTCAGTGCAGGGGGCGCAACACCAGTAGCACCACGGAGATCTTCGATGAGCCGATTGCAAGCACTCGCCAAAGTCATTCTTCCAGGCCTACTTGCAATGGCACTGATTGCTGCGACGCTGAGATTTCTGGGCTACACGCCCGCTCTCACCCACGTGGGAGGCCGCACTCTCGCAGGAGACCCCTTGGATTTTTTTACTGATGAGTCCGCAGACCAGCCGGACATGGAAATCTCGGGTGTCGCCGACGTCGACAACGTAATTCTCCTGATCGGTGACGGAATGGGCTTCTCGCATGTCCAAGCCGCGCGTTCATACCTGGTGGGTCCCAATGGCCGCCTCGCTTTCGAGAAAATGCCGGTGACCGGCTGGCTCATGACGCATTCGTTAGACTTGATTTACACCGACTCAGCTGGCGCCGCCACCGCCCTGGCCACCGGCTGTAAAACCCTTCCAGGAAGGCTCGCGGTCCGAGCCGATGGGAGTTCCTGCCGAACCCTCGTCGAAGTTGCACGCGAGGCCGGGATGCGTACCGGCCTCATCACCGACTCCTACTTCTACGACGCGACCATTGCAGCCTTCTTAGTGCATCACCTGAGCAGGAACGATTATCAAGAGATCATTGCCGAAATGGCGTTATCCGACACCGATATCCTGATCGGTGGTGTGCGTCGGGAAGTGACCCTCGAAGACCGAGAGAAAATCGTTCAACAGTTCGCCGAGAATGGTTGGGCAACGGCCCGCAACTGGCAAGAGCTCGACCAGATTCGACAGACTCAATCAGACAAATCGGGTCGAGTAGCGGCAATATTCTCAGAGTCTGCTATCGCCGATGAATCTCAGCCACCGTCACTAAGACAGCTCCTGGAGATGAGCCTGGAAAGATTCGACCAAGAGCCTGGTTTCTTTCTGCTCATCGAAACGGAAGACCCGGACACCGGGTCCCATAACGCAGACCTAGGACAGGCTATCCGCGGCATCCGCGCCTTAGCCGATACTGTCGAGGCTGCCCTCGACTTCGCGAGAGAGACCGGTCGTACACTTGTCCTGGTCACTTCAGATCATGAGACAGGAGGGCTCTCGCTGGTCGGAGGTCGGCATGGCCAAAGTCTGCGCTACCGGTGGAGTTCGAGCACCCATACTGGGGCACCGGTACCCCTCTATGCGTTTGGACCAGGAGCCCAGCGCTTCTCGGGCGTCCGCGACAACACCGAGATCGCACCGATCATCGCAAGTCTCCTGGGTGCGAAGTTGCGAGCTGAGCACAAACCGGTTGCCGAGGTCGAAGGCTCGGCCGGTGTGGACTGAGTCTATGTTTGTAGTTTCCGCCCTCGGACGTAGGTTTCCGTCAAGGCGACTTCATTACAGGCCATCAAAACCGTAAACAGCCGTCCGAGGGTTCGTTTTCGAGGGTCATCCGACCGCAGGCCCCACTCGAGACTGTTGGCCAGGGGCTCCCACTTGTTCGGGTCGATCACAACCATATCGGCCTCGCGCCCCGGATCGAAATTGCCGATCCGATCCTCTAGATCCAGAGCACGGGCTCCGGCGACCGTGGCGAGATGCAGCATGACCGCGGGGTGCAGTGCAACATCTTCACCCTCCGGCTCACTGATGTGAACCTTAAAGGCAGCGTTCAGCACCGCCGGCATGAACCAGCTGTCCCCGGCGGAAAAATCGGTGCCGAGAGCCACGTTCACGCCCGAGGCAATCGTCCGGAGCCAGGGCATTGTGCCACTACCGAGAAAGAGTTGGCTATTCGGACAGTGCGAGATCGACGTTTCGGTCTCGGCCATCCGCGCCAGTTCTGAATCCTGGCAGTGCACGCAGTGGGCCAGCACGCTGCGCCTACCCAACAGACTCTCCCCACCCTTCTTACTTCCGGGCAAGAAGAGCCCGTCATAGGTATCTAGATAGGTATTTACCTTGTAGAGATCCAAGACCGCGGCGATTTCACCGTCTCCTGGGCGGTTGTTCTCATTGAGGTGAGAGGTGAAATAGACCCCTCGGTTGCGGTGGTGATCGTAGAGCTCACCCAGAGCTGCCAGAGTAGTAGGCGTCACTGACAGCGAGAATCGAGGCACCACCGCAACATGAACCAGGGCGCGCTTCTCATCCTCCGGGGATTTGGGATGCCAGCGATCGATCTCGTCTCGAGTCAGGCGAATTGCATCCTCCTCACTGGTCATCAGGGCTTTGGCGGTATCCGGCCCGACGGTCTGGATACCGCGCCCGATGACTCCCCTGAGGCCGCGCCGCTGGTACTCCGCAAAGAGAGCCTCTTGCGCCACTGGAAAGGCCGACCCGAAAACCAGCGAGGTGGTTGTGCCTGCCGAGATCAGCCGATGGCAAAACTCCCCAGCGGCGCCCGCCGCGAACTCCTCGTCGGCAAGCCGAACTTCGGCTGGGAAGATACATTCGTTCAGCCACTCGAGCAGCTGTCCACCGCCATAGGCGTCGATCGAGTTGACCTGCGGAAAGTGGATATGGGTATCGACAAAGCCGGGTAGAATGAAGGCATCGCCATGGTCGATAATGGGGACGGCATTAGCGGCGAGCTCTGGGCGGTCTACGTATCGCCCACACCATTCGATCACTCCCTGATCATTGACCAGCAGGGCCCCGTCTGGAAACTCCCGCAACGCCTCAGCGGCGTCAT
>JAZFTL010000322.1:0-3493 GCA_036446675.1 Thermoanaerobaculia bacterium | reverse complement strand
ACCAAGGTGTGGGAGTCGAGCCCCAAGCTAGGGCCGCCGCGAACATCATTCAAGAGATTCGGCCCGATATTCTCGTGATCAATGAGATCGATCACGACTATGACCACCTTGACGAAGGCTATGCTTTGACCGCACGGCTTTTCTCGAAGAATTACCTCCAGTCTGGGGACAATCCGATTGACTACCCCTATGCATACGCGGCCCCGAACAATACCGGACTCCTCACCGGCCTCGACCTGAACAGAGACGGACAGGTATCCACTGACTCGCACCGGGGTCAGAGGAGTCATGGCGACGACTGCTATGGCTGGGGCCGGTACCCAGGTGAGTTCTCGATGGCGGTCCTGTCGATGTACCCACTCGCTACGGGCGAAGCTCGAACCTTTCAGAAAATGCTCTGGCGAGACTTGCCTGGAAACCACATCCCGCCCGATTATTACAGCGCAGAGAGCCTCGATATCCTCCGCCTTTCCAGCAAGTCGCACTGGGATCTTCCAATTCAGGTCGGCTCTTCGAAGTGGCACCTGCTTCTCAGCCACCCCACTCCCCAGGGCTTTGACGGAGATGAGGACAGGAACGGACGCCGCAACTTCGACGAAATCATGTTCTGGGCACACTATCTTGATGGTAGCGAAGCCATCTACGACGATCGGGGAGAAAAGGGAGGCTACAGTGGAAGCGATCCCTTCGTGATTGCCGGTGATCTAAACGCTCGGCCGGCCCGACCGAGTGACCTCAGAGCGAAGCCCTCGTGGACGCTTCCTTCGATCTACGATGGCAAGGCCGCGATCGCTCAACTTCTGGAGCACCCTTCAGTGCAGGACTCAGGTAGTTGGTTGACGAGCGGCCGCAGCCTCGGTGCCCTCCGACCGGGCGCCCCGGACTTTCCGGAGCGAGCCTCGGCAAGTTTCGGTGATGGAGCTAGAATCGACTATTTGCTGCCGAGTGCAGGGTTGCGGATTCTCGGCGGCGGCGTCTACTGGCCCAATGAGACCGAAGACCCCGAAGGGGCGGCCTGGGCCGAAGAGGCTTCCGATCATCGCCTGGTATGGATCGACCTAGCGGACCCCGAGTCCTAGGTATCTCCTAATAGCGTGATATCTAGGTTAGCTGTCATCTCGAGAGTAATACTCTCGTTTCAACGCTTTCACGAACCGATCATCCACGAACCCAGGCGGATTACCTACGTGGTCGAGTCCATACTGTTTGCGAAAGTCATCCACTGCTTCAATGACCGGTGCGTCAAAGTTGCCGAACTCATCACTGAACTTCTGAGCTCGTTCTCGGTAGGCTGCGAGTCCCTCCTGGAATGCCTCAGGATCGGTCCGAGACAAGCTTCGCGCGACATCGAATTCCGGGTCTTCAGGAAAGACCTCTAGATCGGTTCCCCAAAAACCGAGCCCATGCAGCATCCTCTTCAATTCGACCACATCGGGTCCTTTGAGTGCAGAGAGCTCTCGATAGCCGAGTCGCCTGCCGGTTCGGTAGTAGATGCGCAACATCTCCATGATCGGGTTCTCATGCTCACCGACATCGATCGAGAGAGATAGATGATCGCCGCCACGCCCTGGATCATTGGGGTCGGCAACGCGAATCGCGCCACTCTGAAAGTATCCCCAGCGCTTGTCGCCACCTTTTGCATGTCCAGCAGCCAGAGCTAAAAGCAGGCGCTCAGCAAGCGGCATTCCCGACGATCCGGTCGATTCGAAGTGATCAGCCACTGCATCAATCACTTCCGGCCCCACCAAAACATTCCCCTGCACCGTGTAGCTCGAGCCCTGACGGCTTCCAGCCCACACCCCATTCTCTCCACCGGTATGGGCGGCTGATCTTCCTTCCATATCGATGAGTCCTAGCTGTCTCAGTTCTCGGCCGGCATCGTCGGCGAGAAGCTCGGCCAGGGCTTCAGCCGGTTCCAACCCTTCCTCCAGGAGGTCGAGGCCCTGACGCCCATACTCCACAATGGTCCAACTTTGGGTCGCCACCGCTCCGACTCCGGCGCGCGCCCAGGGAACGGCCCGGCCTACAAACGGAACTCGAGTCGTAACTGCGACCCCCACCTCGCCGGTCTCGGAATCGACGGCGCACAGAGAGAAGGTCGAATAGAAGGGGTCTCCCGCTTCATTGACCAATACCCCGTCTCGGGAAGTCCCTATCAACTCCCCTCCGAGCAATTCCCCTGAAACCACAAGAGCCAATGCCACGCTGATCGCAATCTGATGAAACACTTCGGACTTGGAGATCCGCTTCATAGTCGCCTCCTTGGTCGTCTAATTCGCAACGGTGATTCTACCAACCTTCGGATGCCGAGATTCGGGCATGGTGGCTCGAAGTGTCTGGCACCAGACCCCCGGCACCAGATCGCCCGAGACCGGAGAGAGCGGAAATGTACTTAAATCTGTCGGGAACTATCGAGTCCTTCCATCGTTGAACTAGAGCAGAGAGACGATGCTGATCTCTCGAAGTAGTCTAATTCAATGGCAATCTAAGGAGAATATCAATGCGAAGAAAACCCGCAGCACCACTGTACATTTGTGGAATCGTCTTCCTAATAGCAGGTGGCATCGTAGCGATCGCCGCTGCCGGCGATGGGGAGGAGCAGATCGAAGTGCGAATCATCAAAAGTCTGTCAGAGTGTGCTACCGACGACTGTGAGGAGTACGAAGGCCTTCATAAGAAAATCATCATCAAGTGCCTGGGCGATGGCTGCGATGAGAATGAACTCAACAAGCATCATTTCAATTTCGATTTCCTCGGCCTCCACTCTGCTAGAGGAGGCTTTCTCGGAGTGGAACTCAACGAGCTTTCATCCGAGTTGAGAGAGCATTTCGGGGTGCCCGGGGATGTAGGTGTGATGGTGTCAAAAGTCCTTCCTGACAGCCCCGCCGACAAGGCCGGAGTCCAAGTCGGAGACATTATTTCCGGCGTCGACAATGAGGACATCAAATCGGGCAGAGCTTTGGCCCGTGAGATTCGCAGTCGAGAAGAAGGAGAGACGGTCGACCTGGAGGTCTGGCGCGACGGCAAGCTCGAGAAACTGACAGCCGGCATTGAAAAGCGGGATACATCTTTGCTGCATCCACGCGCTTTCGCATTTCACACCAGACACGGTGCCCGCAAGAACATCAAGATTCGGCACCTTCTTGCTGATGATGGTGACTTCGATTTCGATTGTGACGGTAGTGATGACTGCACAATCATCGTCAAGTGCCACGACGGAACCTGTGACTGCACAGTGAACGGTGACACTGCGGATTGCGCAGATATACCCGGAGTTCCTCACCAGAAAGATTGAATAGAGGGAGGCGGCGACACCGCGATCTGGAATCTCAGCGTACCGTCCCGTCCTCCGGAGTGAAACATTTCGCTGCACTAACCAGTAGACACAAATAGAGGCCTGTGAAATCAGGGACTCGGCCAAAGCGACTGTTCTTACGACGGACTCCTCGCCGGCAACCTCCACCTCCTCGAGTTCACAGGCCTCGCTCCTCCC
>JAZFTL010000321.1:0-2091 GCA_036446675.1 Thermoanaerobaculia bacterium | reverse complement strand
GAGCGATATTTTTTCTTTGATTCTTACTCCAGAATTGAAGAATGATCTTGGCGGTTTCTTCTACTACTCAGAAAACACCGCAGTGTATGATCAAACAATTTGGTCAGTTCCCTCGGTATTTCTTGGGGTCTCTTACGACTTTGCTTCCTCGCAGTTGGAGTATCAGAACCGAGCCTTTAACACTGAGTCTTCGGTCCTGGACGGGTTGAAAAAAGCCGGCTATTCCACCCTTGCCTATACTCGCAAGTTGTATTCTATCAGGCTGGAGCTCTTCGATAAAACAATCCAGCACGTAGACAACATCAGCGCCGGAAATCGGATCGATAACGCCCGAGCGTTTCGCAGCCTATGGATTTATCGCCATGTGCCTCGGTTCGCCGCGAAGTGGTTTGCGGACAGAGGATGGTCCATCGACCGCCATGATCTGGAACGATTCCGCCTGGGAACCTTTCTGCCTAGCTCCGCTCCTGTTGAATCTTATCTCAGCCTTCAACAATTCTTGAAAGATGAAGAATCCTTGCCGGAATCGAACCGGTACACATTCATTCACCTCTTCCTTCCCCACACTCCATACGTTTATGGGGCTGACTGCACTGAACAAAAGCCGTCCACAGTGATCGCCCAATCCCAATGTGCCGCTCGCTTGATCATCGATATTTTGGATCGACTGAAGGAGCTAGGGCGATTCGATAGCTCTCTGGTGATCGTCCACGGAGACCACGGGGACAGGTACTCGATAGAGAATGGTGAACTGGTCCCCGGAACATTCAGATCTCCTCGCACTCTCCTGCTCGTGAAGCCGGGCGGCAGGCGCGATACGAGGGAGTTCGAGACCTTGAGAGCTAAAACGACGCTTCTCGACATAGCGCCGACCCTACTCGAATTTGCAGGACAAGAGTCGAACAGCGACCACGAAGGAACTTCTTTGTTAGAGACAAGCGACTCCTTAACTCGCGAGAAACGCTACTACTACGTATTCGGCGGCGAGCAATTGATGAAGCAATATGTTATTGAAGACGGTCCCCCGGAATTTGAGAAATCAATTGAGCTAGAGAGGGGCACGAGGACGCTCGCGTTGGTTGATTCAGAGTCTATCCCCATTTTCTTCCCCGATCGCATTGTCGAGGCGGAGACTGGATACCTCAGTGGCGCCACTGACACTCGATCGGATATCCGCGATACAGTCGGACAGTACGTCAGCAATGGTAGTGTCCATTTCAAATTCAAAATCGAAACAGATGGAGTCTTTCAGCTCCGTGCCAGGTTGGTGACGCCGAGCGGCAACAACAATTCCAGCTTTCTGAGGATTGATGACGGTCCGAGCCAAGTTTGGCATATGGCCCAGTCGGACCACTGGGGATGGCATACAGCCCCCGTTCAATGGAAATTGAACGCGGGGATACATTTGCTTTCGATCGAATATAGAGAGCCCGTCTATTTGGACCAGATCGAGCTGAAGGAGCAATCTCTTGCTACGGAGTGATTGAACTGAAGTAGTTCCGACCTGATCTGACACCGCGCTCTTGAAAGGGGCGAGGGTTACCGGTTTTGATGGCGGTGCGAAGCTAGCAGGCTGCTGAAAAACTATTTTGGAGCCTTCTTTGCGCAAGATTGATTCGTGTGATGAAGCCTTGGCGCAAGAATGATTCGTGAGAGCCGCGATTTCGATTCTATCGTTTCGCCAATGACCTCACTCGCAGAGTTTTTCAGCAGCCTGCTAGTAAGGCGCAAGATTGCAAATCGCCCAGCCCGAAAAAGCCGCTCCATCATGCCTGGTTCCGATCGACTTCTTGATCGGCGGCGCTACCGTCGAAGCGACAGCGACGACGAGATCGCGGATGACGATCCGTTCCAAACCGAACCTGACCGGCACGACCGGTGCCGCCCGTTTCTCATGGGCGGCACCTTCTCAAGCATCGGCAGCGATGTACAGGCAGCGATGCACAGATCGTGTACGGTGGTCTTTCGGCGCCTTCTATTGCACTTATTTTCTTGAGTTTTTCTGGTCACCACGTCATATCATGATCCACGTTTCGGGGGCTCGAGTCCCTCTCCCGCTACCATCGATACTGCCGAACCTTGGCGGATTCG
>JAZFTL010000320.1:0-3172 GCA_036446675.1 Thermoanaerobaculia bacterium | reverse complement strand
ACAAGCCACTGATCAAGGAATTCGTCGCGATGTACCGCGAGAAGTATGGTCTGTCTCCCGATCTTTACGCCGCTCACGGCTACGATGCGGTGATCGCTCTCATCGAGTCTCTGGGCAAGACCGGTCCGAAGAAGAGTGACTTTCGCAAAGGCCTCAGAGCATTGTTGGAGGTTCCCGGGGTAACGGGGCCGATTCAGTTTGACGAGAAGGGTGGAGTGAGCAAGTTCCCGCGGGTTTACGTAGTGCGCAAGGGGAATCTTGTGGACTATAAAGGCGTAGTAGAAGAGGAGCGCAGGAAGCTACTTGAACAGCTTAGAAAACTGCAGGACGCGAAGCGAAGAGCGGCGATGGGAGCACGCGGCAATTAGCCATACCAGACCTTTATCGCATATGTTCATCTTTCGAATGGGCTGCCCGAGGGTCGCAGCGACAATTCGCGTCTCGACAAAGACGACGGTTCGCGAGTAAGTCTCGGGGGAAGCGCAATGGCCGATCAAGACCAAGGAATCAAGGTTCAAATCAGTGATGAGGAGCTTAAGGGGCGCTACTCGAATCTTCTTCGTATTACGCATACTCGCGAAGAATTCATCTTGGATTTTATGAATTTCGTTCCGCCGCAAGCTTCCGTGACGGCAAGGATCATCACCAACCCCGGTCATCTCAAGAGAACTATCCGGGCACTGCAAGAAAACCTTACGCGCTATGAGAAGCGGTACGGCGAGATTCAAGAGGCGGCAGAACCGGCTCCGACCGAAAAGATCAATTGAAAAAGTAGGTGCTTTTCGCAGGACATCGCCGGGTTATCCAAACCGATCGAGCGGGCTACTTCCTCTGTGCTCGAGTGCACCGTTTTTTGACTCTTGGAGCCATGCGGATACCTCGATTCAGCTTTCGAGCCGGCGCAGCAGGCGCAGTCGTCACTGCGGCTCTCTTAGCCTCATGTACAGCTGCGCGGCCCGTCGCGGGCAAGCTTGGCATTGATGAATGGGCTAGCGGACCTGTCAGGTGGCTGCTGTTGCCACGGGAGCGGCGGGCGCTGCAGCGCTCCGTCTCCGCCGGTGAGGTCGTTGAGTTTATCGAGGAATTCTGGCGTCGCCGCGATCCGGATCCAGGCACACCGGGCAACCCATATCGAGATGAGTTCCTGCGTCGCGTGGAAGATGCAGATCTTCTCTATGCAGAGCTCGGTCGCCGCGGCAGTCTAACGGATCGGGGCAGGACCGTGGTGCTTCTAGGTGCGCCGAGCAATTTGCAGGTGACCAGCCGGCCTGCACTGAGCTGGGATCCGAAGTCGAAAAGGGGGCATCGAACATTGACCCGCGTAGTGAGTATCGAAACTTGGGGATATCGAATCGACGATCTGCCGCCCCGGACTCTCGAGATGCTCCAAGAGTATGAGAAGAAAGCGGACAGCCGGCTGAACCTCACCTTGACCTTCATTATCGACCAAGATCGCGCCAAACTTTCTGCGGGAGAGTCACTGCTGCAGCACGTCAAGCGCGCCGCGATTTACGAGTCCAGACAGGCTGAGTAGCGAAGTCCTCGAATGATCGGTTGAGAGGTGTGGTGCCCGTCAGCGTTCTATGCGACGATAGCCTTGAAGAATCCAAGGAGAGCCGATGAAAAAAATTTCAGCCGCCTGTTTAATTTTGATACTTGCGAGTTGCGCTCAACCCGAACTGAATACAGATGCGGGCGATGACCATGACCCGTCTCTCGAGGCTGTCTCGGATCTAGCCGATCGCCTGGCACAATTCGCACCGACTGAACTGACCGTGGACCTCGAGTCGCTGACCGAGGAACAACGAGAAGTATTGGGACTCCTCGTGGAAGCCTCGCGCTATATGGACGAAATGTTCTTGCACCAGGTGTGGAGCGGTGGCCCCGCAATGGGAGAGATGTTGCGGCAATCGACCCGGCCCGAAGCCCGCGATGCGGAAGCGCTATTCGAGATCAATTTCGGCCCTTGGGACAGGCTCAATGAGCTTGAACCCTTCCTCGGAAGTCGGCCCCATCCGGCCGGAGCAGGATACTACCCCGAAGATATGACCAAGTCGGAATTCGAGCAGTGGATCGCCGACCACCCCGAGGATGAAGAGGCCTTTACCTCGTTGACGACGGTGATTCGTCGCCAGGATCTCGACATGGTTGCCGTGCCCTACTCGACCGAGTACTCGAAGTGGCTGGCGCCTGCCGCTGACAAGTTGCGCCAGGCCGCAGCTCGCACTTCGAACGAATCACTGAAAGCCTTTCTCGAACTGCGCGCTACCGCCTTTCTTTCGGACGACTATTTTGCGAGCGACATGGCCTGGATGGACTTGGATTCGCGTGTGGAAGTGACCATCGGTCCCTACGAAACATATGAGGATGGCCTATTCGGCTATAAGGCGGCGTTCACGGCTTTTCTCACGGTCGGACTCCCTGAAGAGTCCGCAGCCCTTGACAAGTACAAACAGGAGTTGCCGTGGCTGGAGAGAAACCTACCGATCGCCGATCGGTACAAGAATTTTGATCGTGGAACGGAAAGCCCGATTCGCGTGGTGGACGAAATCTTTACCGGCGGCGATACCAAGGCCGGGGTTCAAACGATCGCCTTCAATCTACCCAATGATGAACGGGTTCGCGAGGCCAAGGGGTCAAAGAAGGTGCTGCTGCGAAATATCATGCGCGCCAAGTTTGAGCGGATTCTGGTGCCAATCGGAGAAGTCGTCTTGAGCGCCGCTGATCGCGAAGATATCTCGTTCGATGCTTATTTCAACGAGGTGCTCCACCATGAGCTGTCGCACGGGTTGGGGCCGGGAAAGGTGACGATCGATGGTCGAGCTACCGAAGTGCGACTGGAACTAAAAGATCTCTATTCGACGTTGGAAGAGGCCAAGGCCGACGTCATGGGTATTTACAATATCCTGGCGCTGATCGAGCAGGGGAAGATGCCCGCCGATCTCCGGGCCAGCCTCGAGCCTACCTATGTGGCCGGTCTCTTTCGCTCGGCCCGTTTTGGTGTGCATGAAGCTCATGGCCAGGGAACGATCTCTCAGTTCAACTACCTTCTGGAGAAGGGCGCTTTGGAAGTAGATGCCGAAGGTCATTTCACCACGATCTCCGAGTTTTTTCCTGGGGCGATCCGGGATCTTCTAGAAGAGATCTTGCTCCTGCAGGCAGTCGGAGACTA
>JAZFTL010000319.1:0-3177 GCA_036446675.1 Thermoanaerobaculia bacterium | reverse complement strand
CTGCCTCGTCCCTGTTTCGGCTCAGCTGGTATCTTCTGCCTAGAATGATCGCGACCAGCGCGTCGCTAGCGCGCTTGACGTCGGAGTTAACAATAACATACCGATACTTTGAAAACTGCCAAATCTCATGGCGGGCCACATCCAACCGCCGATCGATTTCGGAAGGATCGTCCAGTCCTCTATTTCGCAACCGCACCGCGAGCGCTTCATAACTCGGCGGTAGGAGAAAGATGCTCTGAGCGCGAGGCATCTTTTCGAGAACCTGCTCGGCTCCCTGCACGTCGATATCCAACAGTACATCTCTACCTGATTCCAAAGGCGGTATGACTTGATCGAGCGAAGTGCCGTAGAGTCGATTGTGCACTTTTGCCCATTCCAGGAACTTTCCATCATCAATCATCGCTTCGAATTGAGCTTTCTCTACGAAGAAATAGTCCTCACCATGGCGCTCGCCACGGCGAGGAGGGCGTGTGGTATGGCTTATAGAGAACGTCAAAGCGGCCAATTCATCTTTACGACCTTGCAACACTTCGTTGACGAGAGTCGTCTTACCTGCTCCAGAGGGCGCCGACAGGATAAAAAGTTCTCCGCGCACCTACAGCCCACCCTTGATTCTCGCGAATCTGGGCTCGATCTGATCAGCGGCGCTTTCCGGAATCGCTTCACTCGACATTCTGCACCTGTTCCCGAATCTCCTCGCAAATCACCTTCCCGTCCAACACTGCAGTGATCATTGCCGAATCCCGACACTTCGAACCCAAGGTATTGAGTTCGCGTAGAATCTCTTGGCAGAGAAAGTTCAAGCGACGCCCGACCGCGCCGCCAGCGTTTACTATTGTCGCAAATTGCCTCAAGTGGGCTCGCAGTCGATCGATCTCTTCGCGCACGTCACTCTTCTCGACGAGCAATGCGGTCTCCTGCACGACTCTCTCCTCAGGAATTGTCGCTTCTCCCAAGAGAGAGGCGACGCGGTCCCTGAGCGACCCGAGAAGCTCGTTAGAAACGACCTCTCTTTGCACGTCGAGACTGTCGGCTATCTTGCTTAGCCGCTCGACATCTCGAGCCAAGACTGATCGCAGCTCCGCTCCCTCAGCTTGGCGCGCCTCCAGAGTCGCTTCGAGCGCTTCTTGCAGTACGGCCTCGATCAGCCGGGAATCATCGCTCGTCCATTCATCTCTCTCCGCTTCGATATGAACCACCTCGGGAATTCGAAGCAGGTCACCATACCCCAATTTCGCAGCGGTATCGACCATTGAATGATCAAGCTCCGCAAGGGCTCCTTGGAGTTTTTCTAAAATCCCCTGGCGCACTTCAACTTTCCACGTCCTTTCGCCGACCCGCTCTATGCCGACTCGAATATCGACTCGACCGCGAATGAGAGCTGCGCCCAAAATCTTACGGAATTCAGATTCCCTGTTTCTAAGTTCATCAGGAAGTCGAAAAATCAGCTCGAGGCCCCGGTAGTTTACCGCTCGGATGGTCACCGTCACCCGAAAACGAGCACCCTCCCTCGCGGCCTCGCCAAATCCGGTCATGCTGCGAATCTCGGCGCCCATGTCAACCTTCAGCTGTTCTCCGCAACAACATAGCCCCACCTACCTAAACGCTGTGCGACTTCAGCCGCTGCCCGGCCACTCGCGCCCCTCTTGCCGAGGCGTCCTCGGATTTCACTTAGCGCCGACCGCATTGTACGTATCCGGTCTCGATCGTTGAGCAGCGCCCAGCTCTCGGCGCAGATCTTCTCGGGAGTAGCCTCGTACTGCAGCAATTCCGGCACCTCCTGGCGCCCAAGTACGAGGTTGACGAGTCCATAGTATGGCAATTTAACCAACAATCGAGCTAACCAATAGCTCCAGAAACCCGTCTTGTACAACATGATGAGGGGTGTACCCGTAAGCCCCACCTCCAAGGTCGCCGTTCCCGAAGCGCAAAGCGCTAGGTGTGAATCCGCTAGCACGCGGAATCGGTCTTGGCTGGATTCGACCTCAACGTCCACACCGGAGCGCGCGATCAGATTGTCGAACAGCTCCAGAGCGACCGGGCGGGCCCGTATGATCGAGGCGTAGACTGGCGCCCGCCGGCGCATAAGTTTGACGGACTCCAGCATCGTGGGAAGAATCCGTTCCACTTCGCCAACTCGAGATCCCGGTAATAGCGCGACTCGGAGAGATGAATTTAACTGCGTGAAGTCTTGGTCACCCCGCAGGGCCCGTTGGCCATCGTTGTCGTCCCAAATTTGAGAAATTTCCGGCACTTCATCAACGAGGGGGTGTCCGACATGGACTACATCCATCCCCCGACGACGGTAAAGCTCTACCTCAAACGGAAACAGCACTAGCATCGAGTCGACATACTTGACCATCAATTCGATTCTGCCTTTGCGCCAAGCCCAAATCTGCGGGCTGACGTAGTACAACACTTTCACGCCGCGTTGTTTCAATGCCTTAGCAAGACGAAGATTGAAATCCGGAAAATCGATAAGAATCGCGGCGCGCGCCCCTCGCCGATCGACCTCTCGGAGTAGCTCATGAAATATCTCTCGAGCTCGGGCATAGATTCTTGCGACCTCTACAATACCCACGACTGAGATTTCGGAACTCCTGGCAATCGCGTCGAATCCCACTCCGATCAAGTCGTCGCCGCCCAAGCCAAAGGCTCGGATTTCCGGTACGAGCTTGTTGAGTTCCTCTAGCAACCGAGCCCCAGCAAGATCTCCGGAGGCTTCACCGGCTACGACTAACAGGTCCTGTCTTCCCATCAGGCGTCGGTACCCGTCAACGAAGTGGCTAGCGGCGACGAACTAAGCTGATGCGCCGGCCGAGTTAGGCGCGCCATCCGATTCTATGGAAATGGTACAGGCGGGCCCCCAGGCAGGAAATACATGATCCAGGCGATTAGAATGCCCCCACCGGCCATCCCGACAAAGAGTTGGAGAAAGAGTTTGACCTGTTCGCGCCAGAGACGTTTCCATAAGGTCGCAAAGAAAACGCTCACGATGAGCGCATAGATCGACATCAGTACAAAGTGACTCTGGGGCATCGTCGACGACTAGTCCTTGCGACCCTTCATGAGATCCCACACATCGATGATTACCAAGAGATTCATCAGGCCGGACGTTAGAATGAAGGCACTGCCGATTTCGAAACTGGATGAGGTCACTTCACCCTGATAGCCCAT
>JAZFTL010000318.1:0-3039 GCA_036446675.1 Thermoanaerobaculia bacterium | reverse complement strand
GGTCAAAAGAATCGCTGCAACGAAGATAACGGATAGAGTGCGCATTGCCTCCTCCCTTTGAAGTGATTACCTCTTCGGGCCTCCGCTCGCCCATCGCTGAGTTTTCTGACTGCGTGAACGAGCTGAAACTGCCAAAAGGGTACAAGCTCTTCCTAGCGCTTCGCAAGGAGCATTCAACTCGGAATTACCGATGGGCTAAAGGGACGCCACTCGCGTCGTGGTTGCGCACCTCGCACTAGCCGCCCTTGGAAATCGACCGCTTGATGACGGAGCGCTCAGGAGTGCGTTGCGATAGTCTTTACGAGTGCGTATGAGGTCATGGTCCTCGGCGCTACTTGATGCCCACGAATCGGTGAAGAATTGAAGCCTGAATCCACGCACGGCGCCCACCGCAAGAAATACGTACCGGTCGTCGGGCCACGTCTGAAGAAACTGTTGGCCGTAGTGTTCGGCCTCTTTGCGCTCCTCGCAGTTAATTCTTCCTACCTCTTAGGGGTCAGCATTCTCGAGTGGACCCGCGGCCAAACGTACCAGAATTGGTTCTATCTGGTGATGTTTCTCATCCACCTGATTCTGGGAGGCGCGCTCATACTTCCGGTGCTTGGCTTCGGTGTCTCCCACATCCGAAACGCCTACAACCGTCCGAACCGGCGCGCGGTGTATGTCGGCTACTCGCTGTTTAGCGTAGCCCTCGTTCTGCTGGCGAGCGGCGTTGTTCTCACCCGCATTGAGGGTGTCATCGTTATCAACGATGCGACCATACGAAGCGTCGCCTATTGGCTGCATGTCATCACGCCGATTGTTGCAGGGTGGCTATTCATTTTACACCGCCTTGCCGGTCGCCGCATCAAGTGGAAGATCGGTATCCGCTGGGCGACGGTAGCCGCGCTGTTCGCCGGCGGACTGCTGATTCTGCAGGCGCAGGATCCCCGATCTTGGGATACTGCCGGCCCCGCCAGCGGCGAAGAGTACTTCTTCCCTTCTCTGGCCCGCACCGCAACCGGAGACTTTATTCCAGAGTCGGTTCTGATGAATGACGCCTACTGTAAAGAGTGTCACGCCGATAGCCATCGTGGCTGGGAAGTAAGTGCTCATCGGTTTAGTTCCTTTAACAATCCTCCTTACCTGTTCTCGGTACGAGAAACCAGACGAGTTTCCCTCGAACGCGATGGCGTCGTCCAGGCCTCGAGGTTCTGCGCCGGCTGTCACGACCCGGTGGTCTTTTTCAGCGGGAAATTCGATAACCCGAACTTCGACGATGTGAATGATCCCACCGGCCAAGCCGGGATCACCTGCACCAGCTGTCATGCCATTACCCATCTCAACAGCGTCCGGGGAAACGCCGATTACACGATCGAAGAGCCTATTCACTATCCTTTCGCGTTCAGCAGGAACCCCACTCTGAGTTGGATCAACCGTCAGCTCATCAAGGCCAAACCAGAATTTCACAAGAAGACCTTTCTCAAACCACTGCACAAGGAGGCAGAGTTTTGTGCTACCTGTCACAAGGTGCACTTACCCCAAGAACTGAACAACTATAAGTTTCTACGGGGCCAGAATCACTACGACTCCTATCTTCTCAGCGGGGTCTCAGGGCATGGCGTTTCGAGTTTCTACTACCCCGACAAAGCTATCCACAACTGTAATGAATGCCATATGAAGCTCGAGTCCTCCGAACAGTTTGGAGCTCGAGATTTCGACGACTCCGGCACTTCGAAGATCCACGATCATCAGTTCCCGAGTGCCAATACAGGACTTCCACACCTGTTGGGCCTCCCGCAGTGGGTGATCGACAAACACAAGAAGTTTAATGAAGGGATCATGCGAATTGACATCTTTGGGATCAAAGACGGCGGAGACCTTACTAGCCCCCTAGTGGCTCCCCTCCGGCCCGAACTTCCGACGCTGATCCCCAGACGCTCCTATCTCATCGAAACAGTGATCCGGACTGTCGGGATGGGTCATCACTTCACTCAAGGAACCTCAGACTCCAACCAGGTCTGGGTCGATGTCAAGGCAACTTCGGGAGATCGTCTGATCGGCAGAAGTGGCGCGATTGACTCGAGCGGCAAAGTCGATCCATGGTCTCACTTCGTCAATTCCTATGTGTTAGACCGCAAAGGCAACCGTATCGACCGACGTAATGCGCAGGATATTTTTGTGCCGCTCTACGACCATCAAATACCACCGGGCGCGGGAGAGGTCGTGCACTTCAAGTTCCACGTACCCGAAGATGCTCGCGACGCAATAGAAATCGAAGTTCGACTTCTCTACAGAAAATTCGACACCACCTATATGAAGTTCGTTTACGGAGACGACTTCGTCAATGACCTGCCGATTATGACGCTGGCCGAAGACCGCGTGGTATTCCCTATCGCTGGATCCTCGACCAGTACCCAAAGTAACTCCTCTACAATTCCGGAGTGGCAGCGATGGAACGACTACGGCATTGGGCTGCTTCGCAAAGGCGTCAGAAGCAGAGGTGAACTACGCCAAGCCGAGGAAGCCTTCCGCCACGTCGAGGCTCTCGGTCGTCCTGAGGGTCCCATCAATCTGGCTCGAGTCTACCTCGCTCAAGGAACTGTGCAAGACGCCGCGATTGAAGCGCTCTCCAGAGCCGCCAACTTCCAACCACCCGCACCTTCCTGGCAGGTGGCCTGGTTTAGCGGGTTGGTCAACAAACAGAATGGGTATCTCGACGAGGCCATCGACAGTTTTCGCTCCATTATCGAACTAGACGACGCCGAGACCCGGGCGCGGGGCTTCGATTTCAGTCAAGACTACCGCCTGCTCAACGAGTTAGGCCAAACTCTATTCGAAAGAGCCAAGCAAGAGCGTGGGGTGGTTCGGCAAGAAAGCCGAAAAGAATACTTAGACCAAGCGGCGGATCTATTCCAGCAAACCTTAGAGCTGGACCCCGAGAATGTTGCAGCGCACTACAACCTCGATCTTATTTACAAACAACTGAATCTTCGCGATGTCGCGGCCCAACACTTCGCTGACTACCTCAAGTACAAGCCCGACGACAACGCCCGTGAC
>JAZFTL010000317.1:0-4132 GCA_036446675.1 Thermoanaerobaculia bacterium | reverse complement strand
AATGGCGGAACTGTGGACAGAGCAGATTGCCATCCCTGCGCACCTCCTGTTTCAGGAGGTCGACGACGAAGCGGTGCTCCTCGATCTGGAGAGAGGACACTACTTCGGCCTGGACGAGGTCGGTACACGCATCTGGAGACTCTTGGGCGAACACTCTACCCTACCGGAGGTTTACCGCGCCCTGCTGCGAGCAGGGTATGCCGTGGACGAGGGGGAACTCGAGCACGACTTGGAGGGTTTTGTGGGGGAGTTAGCGGCAGCAGGCCTGATCGAACTCGGGTGCCGACCATGACGAATCTGTTCCAGTCTCGTGGAAGTATGATCAGCCGCTTTCGGGCGCTCCCCAGTTGGGAGCAGAAGTGGCTGATCCAGACCGTTTGCTGGCTGCCGGTTGTGGTTATCTTGTTGCGCCTGCTGGGGCTGAGGCGGTGTGTCTCCCTGGGCGGACGTACCAGCAAAGTGGTCGGGGCCGAGGTGTGGGTGGAGACCGCGGGCTACCAGCAGGTCGATCGGGTCGACCGCGCTGCGCTGCTCACCGCCGCGGCCGCGCGGCACGGCCTGGCACGCGGCACTTGCCTCAGCAGGTCGTTGACCCTCTGGTGGATGCTGCGCTCCCGGGGGATTCAAGGAAGCCTCCGGATCGGGGTGCGCAAGCCGCACCAGCGGTTGGAGGCCCATGCCTGGGTGGAGTACGAGGATCGTATCCTGGGGGACTCTAGCGCGGTCCGCCTAAAGTTCATCCCCATCGGAACGTGGGGAGACCGGCAGATAGTTTCGGATGTCCTGGCCGTGGGAGACCGGGCCCTATGACCTTTCGCTCCAGAGTGACGAGGAGAAACAGCATGAAAAGACGCGAGAACGAGACTCGGGTATCGACCCGCGAAACCTCCTCCCTCCCGATTGCCCGCTTCAGGCGGTGGGCGCTCGCCACCGCGCTGCTCGCGATTCTCCCGGGTGCCTCTCTGGGTCAGACGCCGACGGTCGATGGTCTGTTTTTTGGTCTTGGCGACAACACGCTCTACCAGCCCTACGCGACATCGGTCAACGGCAGCGTGCTCTACATCTACTACGACGGGAGCACGAACACGATGTATGTCGCCTTGGTGGTGAGTCACACGGTCAACGACAATGTCTGCAGTCCGAAGGGCAACAAGGACTACACAGCAAGCGCGATTCCTCCTTGGACCCAGCACAGAAGCTGCAAGCGGGCCTCGGACTCCGAGTTCGCCTCTTTTACCCTCGAATGCGCCCCCGGCTCGCCGCGCTCCTGGGCGTGGCAGCAAGCGACCGGCTGCGCGCTAACAGCCGGGCCGCCGCAAAGTGACTGGGTCTCCGATCCGACCTGCGGGGCGAGTTCGCCGCTGGCGGATTGGCCTCCCGGGGTCGAGGACAACTCGGCCACCTCATTTGTGGCAAATATCAACACCTACCAGGATGCGGTCCCCGATACCCGCGCCTGGGATCTCTACGCTTTTGGCGACGACATCAACGATTGGAAGAGCCCGTTCGTCGCGTCGGACCCGGACGACGTCACCTTAGTACCCGGCTATCCTACTTATAGCGACGACGACGGTAACCCTATGCCCCTATTCTTCGAGTGGGAGTGGTCGAGTGTCTACGAGTGGTCGGTCGACCTCGGGCCAGGCGGCACCGATTGCGGCGACAACGTTATCGTCTTCATCACCGGTAATTCCCACCACTCGCCTGGCAAGCACGGGTCCGAGAACGACCCCTTCGACCCGCCGACAGGCGACACGAACTTCTCCGACTTTGGAGATCTGCCGGAAGGACCGGGATTGTTTTATAACACGACTGTCGCCGCGGGAGGCGCACGCCACTACATAAAGGTCGACACGCCCTATCTCGGTCAAGAGCTGCAAGCTGAGACGGACGGAGTGCCGACCGCGGATGCTTCGGGCGACGGTCCTGAGGAGGATGGCGTCACGGCCAACGTCACCGGGAACTGGACAGCGGGCTCGACCCAAACGTTCGACGTCGTGGTCTCGCGGGCACCGGCCGGCGGCGCGACGCTGGGCGCCTGGTTCGATTGGAATGACGACGGCGATTTTACCGACCCGGGCGAGTTCGTCTCCTGGACCGGCTTGGGCACCGGAACACACACGCTCAGCATCACCGTCGGTGATGGCTTCGACGGGCAGAGCGACCAACTTTACGCTCGCTTCCGTGTCTTCTCGAGCGGCGATAGGGCGCCGGGGCTCAGCCTAGACTCTGGCGATTTCAGCGGTACTGCCCTGGATGGCGAGGTCGAGGACTACCGCTTTGCGCCGGGATTCCTCCCAGTCACCCTAAACGCCTTTGAAAGCGTCGGCGGTCCGGGTGGAGAAATCGTCGTCAAGTGGCAGACCGCGTCAGAGACCGACAACGTCGCCTTCGAGCTCTGGGGCCTCGTGAGCGGCGAGTGGCAGCCGGTGAGCGAGATGATCGAGAGCAAGGGAATGAACTCGGCGTTGCCGAAAAACTACGAGCTGAGCCTTATCGCACCGGAAGGACTCACCGCGCTGCGCCTGGTGGACTTCGACACTCGCGGTCGCACCGAGCAGTTCGGCTCCTACCGTCTTGACACGATCTACGGTGAGTGGCAATCGGACGAGCCCATCGACTGGAGCGGTCCTCGAGCGGAGCGCGAAGAGCGCTTGCGCTCCCGCGGATTTGTTGACACCCGCCGCGGTGGGTCGACGAAGGTGGCTGACGGCAAAGGTTCAGCATCCCAGGCGGTCAATCGGTGGAAAAAGGTCCGAGAAGATGGCCCGGTGTGGGGTGCCGCCGACCGCTCACACGGAGTATCGGCGACCGAAGTTGAGGTAACGACTCGCCGCACCGCTACGAGCGGGAGTTTCGCTGCAGGAAGTACAGCGGCGAGCACCACAGTGCTGGTCACCAGCGCCGGGCTCACCCATCTCGCGGTCGACGAGACCGGCATTCAGCGGGTGACCTACGAAGAACTACGCGATGGCGGCCTTGACCTGGTCGGAGTGGCGAGCAGCGATATCACCCTGACCTGGCGTGGCGAAGGGGTGCAGCGCTGGATCGATGGGCATGGAGCTTTCGGACCCGGCAGCGCCATTGAGTTTCTGGGCCGCGCCCCCGCAGGCGACGACGCCCTCTACATCGACGCCAACCTCTACCAGGTCGCCGTCGACCCGACGCGCGCTCTTGAGGCGGACCGCGTCGGTGGCGGTAAGGCCAGGAGCCTGTCGGCAGTCTACGAAAGGGAGACCTGGACGGACCGGCCTGTGGAATACCGCTCCCAGTCGCCCACCGGCGATCCCTGGGTCGAGGCGGCACCAACCATCTTTAGCACCAGGACGGTCACCCTCGACCTGCCGATCGACGATCCAGTGGCCGCCGGCCGAAACTACCTAATGGTTCATCTGGGGGCGATCACGGATCTACCAGATCTACCCAATATTCCCGAGCACAACGTTGAGATTTTTCTCCGCGGCCCGGCGGCGTCCGGCTTCTCGCTGGTCACTACGGCGTCCACCTCCGGTAACCGCAACTGGATGATCGAGGCCGAGCTGCCCGCGGGCGAGCTCCAGAGCGGCATCAACCAGGTGAAACTCGTTTTCTCGTCGCCGCCGCAGTACTTCTTCTCCCTGGTCGTCGTCGACCGCATCGGGGCTCGCTATAACACCCCCTACCTTGGGCCGAGGCTCGATTTCGCTCAAGATACGAGAGCTCGGGGCTACCGCATCGAAGGTTTCGCGGGTTCCGGCGTCGTCGCTTACGCCGAGCTAGCTGACGGGTTACTGACCCGGATGACACCCTCGGTGAGCCCGTCAGGCCCTGGTTTCGCCGCTGAGCTGCGAGCGCTCGATGCAACTCGCTTTTGGGTTACCGAGAGCCCGCATCAGCCCGCGGTATTCACCACCGAGGCTCCGGGAGATCTGCTGGCGAGTCCAGCGGACCTGGTGGTGATCGCCGAGTCGAGCTTCGTCGGCACCACAGCCTTGGACGACTACCTGGTGCAGAGGGCGGCCTTCGACCCGCTGGTGATCGACCTCGAGGACCTCTACAACAGCGTTGGCTTCGGCATGGCGCTGCCGTCGGCGATCACCGACTACCTGCAGGCGCGGGATGCGATCCATCCCTTCAGCCATGTCCAGCTGGT
>JAZFTL010000316.1:0-2043 GCA_036446675.1 Thermoanaerobaculia bacterium | reverse complement strand
CCAGCATGCCCCAAGCGAAGCTCGATCTTATGAGCTATATCGACTCGGGGCGGTATGCTCAGGACGTAGCGGAGATTGTGAAGCAGGCAAAGAAAGACCTGGCGCGCGATCTAGTGGCCGTCGAGAGGCCGGCCCTGGTCTTGGATATCGATGAAACCGCACTCTCCAATCTGGAATACGAAATCGGCACGAACTTCTGTTTTACGAGCGAATCCTGGGCGGAGTTTGTCGCTGCGGCGGATGCACCTGCATTGCAGCCCACACTCGACCTCTACAACTTTGCGCAGGAGCAGGGTGTTGCAGTGTTCTTCGTGACCGGTCGCCGGGAGAGGTCAAGAGGGGATACGGAGCGCAATTTACACTTCGCCGGATACGGCGAGTGGCAACACCTCTATCTGAAATCGAACGACTATGACTTGCCGACTGCTGCGACCTACAAGACGGCAGCCCGGCAGGCGATCGTCGACCAGGGTTATACGATCGTCTTGAATATGGGCGATCAGCCGAGTGACCTAGAAGGTGGCTTGGCGAAGCGGGCGGTCAAGTTGCCGAATCCGTTCTATGAGACGCCTTGATTTTGGGCCGTGGTCAGGGGGTTGCCTACACGGGTGCAACGCACCAAGGGTAGGTGGAAATTGGTAGTTACTTCGACATGAGGTACACCGCAAGCCGGGTTTCGTTGATCGTCGCTTTTGGCGTTTTGGTAGGCCTGTCGAGTCGCAGTGTCTTTGCATGGTCGATTGCCGGCCATCAGTCTACGGCCCGAATGGCGGTGCGATTACTACCAGCAGATTTCCCTGAATTCTTCAGAATGGGGCAGAGCGCCGTCGCTCATAGTGTGATCGATCCCGATGTCATTAAACTGCGGACGTTGCTCCAGCTGCGCAATCGGGAATATCCCGAGCATTATCTGGACTGGGAAATGTTTGGCGGGCGAGATTTTCCAGCAACTCGCTACGAGTACATTGCAAGGCTCCATCAGCTGAACCAGAAACCGGCGTCGACGGGCTTCTTGCCATACGCGATTGTGGAGAATTTCCAAGAATTAATGCTTGCCTTTGCCGAGCATCGCCGCTGGCCGGACAATCTTCATGTGCGCTCGAAAATCTTGATTCTCGCCGGACATCTGGCACATTACGCGGGAGACCTTTGCCAGCCGCTCCACACGACGATTCACCACAATGGTCGTGCGAAACGAGGCGCCGAGTCGCCCAACACAGGCATTCACTTTGCGGTTGACGGGCTCTTCGAGTCGACATCAATCGGTCACTCGGTGGTAGGGATCCATCTGGCGCCCTTAGCAAGCGGCAACCTTCTTACCGAGGTGCAACGCCAGTTTGAGGGGAGCTTCCGGCTGGTCGACCGAGTTTATGAACTGGAGGCGGATTTACGCGCCGCCCATGAAGGCGGTGAGCCGACCGCTCAGTTGATCGCTTTCGCCAAGGAGAGGCAGCACTGCACGATTTCTTTTATCTCGGGGCTCTTTCAATCTGCGTGGATCGACTCTGCGTCACTGCAACTTCCAGTCTGGCTCGAGAGAGAGATAGGGACAGGCTTCTAGCGAAGCTTCGCCTCAAACCGACGAGAAGGAGACAGTGATATTCTCAGGTGGAGCATCGAATCCTTGGACTGGACGGCATTTCACTTCATCCTTTGTCATCCCGACCGAAGGCGCTGTAAGCGCCGGAGCGGAGGGATCTGGGTGGGGGGACTTATGACTAAGAACGCGACGGTTAGTATGCCACCCATCCCCCAGATTCCTCGCTCTCGCTCGGAATGACAAGGGCGGACTGCTCTTTGGAACTCAAAAACTTGACTCAAACGTTAAGATGTCAGGCTATAGGAGATACCCAACCATGAGTTCAGCTCGACCCGATCGACCCGATCGACCCACCACGATGCTCCCCGACACCGATCGCCGCAGGTTTCTCACCGTACTGGCAGCTGCCGGGGCGGTCGCCTCGACCCGAGGCTTGCCGCTCCTCGGCGCCGACGCTCCGCCACCGCAGTTGACGGAGTCGGACATCGCCGCCGCCGAGAGAC
>JAZFTL010000315.1:0-2204 GCA_036446675.1 Thermoanaerobaculia bacterium | reverse complement strand
ATTGCAAGCTCCGTGCCGTCTCCGATCGACCCCTCTGATAGCCTCATTCGCGCCCTGGAATTGAAGTTTAATATGTTTAGAGTCAGAGACTTACGCAGCAGGTCTTAGGGCGGTTGAAGAGCGGTGAAGCAGGGCGAATAACGATCATTAGTTCAACATTTTGAACTCAATTCATTCTATTGGTTGAATCTAAGTCCTCGGCCACGGTAGAAACGAAATCTGCGCAAGCCTGCTTCAAGATCAACCGCGAAACGCGTAATCTGTGGGCGCAGAATATACCGCCTCCCTCAGACTGGGTCTACTCCAGATATTCGAGCATTTCTTTGGCGGTTGGAGCCTCCGGATCCTCTGGGCTCAGTTCCAGAAACTTCCCGAGATGGTCCTTAGCCGCTTGGTTGTCGCCCGAGTTTACGGCGCATATACCGAGCATATAGTGTGCTTGAGCGTGATCGGGTATCTCTGCCACTACCTGCAATAGAATCGCCTCCGCTTCGGCGAGTTTTCCCAATTCAAAAAGAGCCAGGCCGCGATTGTAAGCACCAGCCGCCGCCGCCTTGGGGTCATCAGCTTCGATCCGGGCCAACACCTCCTCTGCCTCCTCTGCCTCGCCAAGCGCTTGTAGGGCTTCATAGCTAATCTGTAAAGGTTGGGAATTTTCCGGGTCGAGTGCACTCGCTGCCTCAGCAGCGATCACGGCTTCGCGAAATTTCTGCTGCATTAACAAGACCGTGGCGAGACCGATATGAGCCTGAACCAGTTGTGGATCCAACTCTCTAGCCTTTCGAAATTTCTCTGTTGCCAGTTCGAGGTCTCCGTTTCGCGCCGCATCAGCGCCCTCGTTATAGAACAGAGGAGCATCGCGGCCCGCCGACTCGATAGTGAAATTCATCTCGGTGTTCGATTCCGTCGGTATTTTGAATGTGGCTTCAAAACTTTTGTAACCTTCCTTCTCCAAGCGATAGATATAGGCCAGAGTAGCGTCCCCCAGAAGCACAGAATACTTTCCGTTCTCGTCGCTTTCGACAACGAGTTCAGGAGCCGCGGTTGCCGACTTCGCAATCGCGATCTTCACGCCTGGAATCATATTGCCGGCCTCGTCTTCCACCGTGCCATAACAACGCGCTTGGATCCCGCCAAAGACTAGCGAAGCAATCAAACATCCCGCGCTGAATGCCAACCAAATCTTGCGACCATTGCGATACATAGTGATCTCCTTGACCAAAGTTACTCGACGCTTTCAGCGGAGAGATTTAGTTTGCACGGGAGATGGAATTCCTACCGGCACGCAGCAAAATCGCCTCAAAGCAAGCCTAGTTTCTAATTGCAAATGAGTTGCTCAGTACTTCGAATAAGGATCTAGGCTGGCGCCAAACTGATTTTGCTATCATATCTTATTGAACAGTACAGAACACCAACTGTTGCAGAACGGGAGGTTAGGAGTTATGCAGTCCACTGTCTTGCTTCAAAATGTCTGTCGCAGGTCGCGGGGCGCCGGTGTCGGATCGCTGACCCTTCTGCTGACCCTTCTGTTGCTGGTTACCCTGGCGAGTACAGTGGGCGGAGCGGATAGGAATCGGATGGTTCTGGCGCAATCCAAAATCGCCAAGGGAGAGAAACTCCTCAAGAAACAGGACTTCGAGACGGCTGAGGAGTACTTTCGACGGGCTATCGAGATCGAATCCTCGATTCCCGGAGCTTACCTCGATCTGGGAATCAGCCTGGTCGGGCAGAATCGATTTGAAGAAGCGCTGACGGCTCTCGATGAGGCAGAGAATAAGTATGTAGATTGGGGAGACAAGCTGGCGCGCGCCGACCTCGAACAGCGACAGCGGGCCTTTCGAGAGTCTCAAGAATTTGAAACGGCCGTGAACGCAGCAAAGGCCCGTAGGGCACCGCCTTCATCTGGGGGTGGCACCTTAAGGGGAGGGGAGGACTCTACGGTGGGCACTGTCGATTCGCAGACTGTCAAGAATATCCAGAGGCAGTTGGAAGGTCAGAGTCGCCTCGCTCGGGAGCGCTGGAAAATGGAGGAATTCCACCTCATCTCCCCGCAGGTCTTCTATTTCCAGGGAATCGCACGGTTACGCCTGAATCGACGCGAAGATGGTATCAGGAGCCTGGAGAAGTGCCTTGCCTTGGACCCCAAACACGGCCTGGCCCATTACAACCTAGCTGTCGGCATGTTACTGATGGAGGAACCGCAA
>JAZFTL010000314.1:0-2125 GCA_036446675.1 Thermoanaerobaculia bacterium | reverse complement strand
CGATGCCTTCGAGGGGCCAGCGTTCGCGCACTAGGAACTGCTCTTTACTGATCTTACTCTGGTTGAGTAAGGCTACTTGCTGAGGAGAGCCTCCAGGGCCGACCCTGTCTGTCAAGGCTGCTGCTGCCGCGATCTCTCTGATGCTCCGCAGTTGCCGTTCGGTAACTTGCTGCCGTTTTAGATCGGCAGTGGTGACCGACAGCTCCCAAGCGACGAAGCGTTGCTCCGCTTCGGAGAGCACCTCAATGGCCAGCTTGAACCTTTCTTGCCCTACCAGGGCTGCGCCAAGGCCCAAATACCCTGTCGGAATGGTGGGTTCGTACTCGATCGCTGCTCGGTAGGTCTTCTCGGCGAGCTCATATTTTGACTGCTTGAGAAGGGACTGACCTTTCTCGATCTTGGCTCTCGCCAGCAGGACGCGGCCCCGATCCATGCCCTCTACAGGAAGGCAGAGAAGAGTGAGCAGCAGCACGAACAGTGATTTTCGTGGCATTACTAGTCCTTATACGTATTGTAGAGCATATTAGCTCACTGCATCACTCGATTTGGTTCGCCAACTCGGCCAGGGTCCGGCGCAAGGTCTCTTGATCTGGATTGAGCTCTAATGAGCGCTCGAGCTCGACTCTTGCCCTGGATAGGTCGCTGTCGCAGGCGGCGGCCAAGCCATAGAAAGCATGGGCCGGAGCACTCTGGGGAAATTTGATGACGGCTTGCGCTCCCAGCCGCTCGCCCTCGGCACACTTTCCAAGACGGATATTCACCACTATCAGGTGCACCCAGAAGGGCTCATGTTCAGGGTACCTTTCGATGGCATCGGATAGCAGGCCGGCGGCACGCTCCTGCAATCCCAGGTTCTCGTAATCGGCAGCCGCCCTGTCGATCGTCCGCTCGGTATCCCGCAAGCCCTTTCCGACCGCCAGCCAGAGTTCGCGATCGGCCTCGTCGTAGCTCTCGGTTTCCATGTACATCCGGCGCAGGTTGTAGTGAGGAGAAGGATAGTTCGGACTCTGAACTATCGCCTGTCGAAGAATTCTCTCCGCTACCTCATATTTCTTCTCACCGAGTTTGATACTTGCAAGGTTGTTGAGCTGCCCTCGGGTTGCACCGGTCGAGTTGGCTGCAGCTCCAGAGGGCTCTGGTCCATCTCGATTCTTCGAGCGTGAAGACTCCCCTGTCGTATCCTGAGTGGGGCGTGCACCTCTACCTAGGTATCCAAGGGACTTTAATTTGGCGATGAATTCGGGGTCAAGCGGCGTAGGTCCACCGCCGGTTTGGGTGTACGACTCAGGCGGCAACAGCGGCCGGTAGTCGATCGGCTCGACGCTGGCAGGAGGGCTGCCGGGTAGCACCGTCCCGTCCCAGCTGGTGTCTGCTGGAAGGCCTAAGAGCGCTAGAACCGTAGGTGCTACGTCGTAGACTGATGCCTCAAGCTCGACGCGGCCTAGACTCCTGACACCTCGACCTGCAAGTAGAAAGACAGCATCCATATCATGCCACAAGGGCGCTGTGGGGCCGGCGGTACCCGAGAGGCCACGGGGACGACCCTCCGCCCATTTGAAGCCATGATCCGACACCATGAGAAGGGCGTACTCGGACAGTGGATAGCGCTCGAGATATCGGCCTATCCAGCGATCGACGATCTCGAAGTACTTGGGGACCGCAGCTCTAAAAACGTCAGCCTTGGCCGGATCGACTTCGAGAGTCGGCGGAGGCATATAGGGTGCCAGCAGATGCCCAATCGTATCGGTGCCCTCTAGATAGACCAGCGCTAGGTCGGGTTGGTTCTCTCCAACTATCAGACCGGCACCGAGATAGGTCTTGGTCGAAGCCAGCAACCGCCGGAAGCCGTCTATGGGATCTTCCATACCGCGATCGGCTGCCACCGCAGCCTCGAAATCCGCTGCGCTCACCGGCATGAAGTATCGAACGGATCGCCAGTCGGTCTCCAAGACAGCGCGATCGCGCAAATCGATGAACTCTTGAGTGCGTTGGACGGGATAGATCGTGTCGGGGAGGTCCTCCCGCAGGACTGCCTTGGTCAAGCCTTGAGTCAAGGTGTAGTAGAGGCGGTCCGATACCATCACTCCATTGATCTTTTCGGCCGGCCAAGTAGCCCACCATCCAA
>JAZFTL010000313.1:0-2568 GCA_036446675.1 Thermoanaerobaculia bacterium | reverse complement strand
ACGTATCTTCCGAGTCGGCGTGGGGAGTCACCCATCTGGCCCAACCCGGAATTGCAAAGGCAATCAGAAGAATCACTTCGACAACAACCACGCCGACCTCGGTCCAAGTAGAAAAATGTGATTGGGTGCCCTTATAGCTCGCCTGTGGATTCTTACCACGGCGAAATCGGAATAACACAAACACGAAATACAGACTCCAGCCAACAAATAGGATGGCCATGAGCCAATGAATCATCGCCGATAGGCTGTCGAGTGAAGCTCCATGCTCCGAAGCATCGATGGGCATCCAACGTGCGAGAAATTTATCCATCTAGGTTGCTCCCCCGTCAATCATTCGACTAGATCTCTCCCGAGTTTCTTCCAGTCGGCGAGAGCACTGCCTCAATCTTAAAAAGAGGGCAACAAATCCGATTTGTACCATACCGAGAATACCCAAAAGACTGAGAATCCCGTTGTTCATACCCGCAGTCATGGGTGAATCGACTCCTCCGAAACAAACCGCACAAGCTTCGCTCGCTGCCGGCAGCAACAGCGTAATCACGCCGACAAGGCCGACCGTTCCGAGGCGCTTCAGCAAGCTCGAATGGGGCACGTCGATCAACCTTCGAGCTCCTTCAGCTTATGGAAGAATCGCAGCCCGTAGAGAACGAGAACCAACCCAAACACCAGAAAAATCACCGCCAAGGCCAGATCCGAACCGTTGCCTGCAGTGAAGTACCGGTTCAATCCCCATCCCCCGACCAATGCGGTCATCGCAACAGACAGCACGATAAAGACGACGTGAAAATATCTTAGCGACATCTCCTAAACCCCCGTGTTGTCCGCAATCGTGCCCATCGGCAGAAAGATCAGGGCAACCAAGAAGACCAACGTCAGCAGCAGAACATAATAGATCAGCTTGCGCTCCGCAATGAGGTGCATGAAGAACCCCGCTACCAAGGAGCCCTTGACGCTCGCGATTAGTAGAGCGACCACCACTGCGACTCCGATCGTCAAATCGAGATAACTCACGGCGACTGTAATCAGGGTCAGGGCGGCAAGCGCCACAAAAACAAGGACGTAGGTCCGGGTCTCTTTCTTGATCTCTTCGACGCTATTTCCGCTCATTTTCGGAATCTCCTGCCTCTAGATGAGTCTACCTGCTTTCCTGGCTCTCAATTCTAGGCCTTACTCTCAAATCGACTTCAATCGCCTGCTTTTTCTTGCACCATCTCAAAGAAGGTAGAGGGTTGGAAACAGAAATATCCAGACCAAGTCGACGAAATGCCAGTACAGCCCCACCACTTCTATCCGGTTGGTAAAACGATCAGGCTCCGACTTCCACATCTTCGATCCTGGCCCTAGAAGATAGGCGAATACAATCATGCCACCAAGGACATGAAGTCCATGGAGACCAGTCAAGACGAAGTAGGTCGCCATAAAATTGTCATGGCTGGGATAGAGATGGTGTTCGAACTTGGAGGTGTACTCGATCGTCTTGATGACCATGAAGCCCAAACCGCAGAGTAAGGTCATCCACAAATAGAGCCGAAACTTCTTGAAGTCCTTGAGTCGGAGCGAAGCCCAAGCCATAACCACAGTCACGCTCGAGCCAATGAGGATGAACGTATTGAGCGTTGCCAGTGGAATATTGAGAATCTCGTCGCCGCGGGGCCACTCGGCGGCACCCGTTCGCAGCAAGATATAGGAAGAGAATAGCGCTCCAAAGAGCATGACTTCCGATGCCAGAAACAACCAGATACCCAGCTTGGCGTTGTACAACCCGGTGTCCGGGCGCTTTTCAACGTTGTAAGGAATCAGCATCCGCGTCTAGCCCTCCTGAGCGGCCGCATTTTGCGGCAAGAAATCATCTGGTTGCCCTGGAACACTATATTCGTACGGGCCACGGTGAACCACCGGTACCTCTGGAAAATTGCCGTGAGCGACCGGTGGTGAAGGCGCTGCGGCCCACTCCAGAGTCGTCGCTTGCCACGGATTGGAACCGACCTTTTTGCCTCTCTTGATACTCATAAAAAGGTTAATGACAAAGGGAATCTGGGCCAGCATCAAGCACCAAGCCGCTATCGACATGAATTGGTTCCAGTGAAGCACCGGCTGGGCGTGAGAGTATTGCTCGCCGCCATCATACAGACGCCGCGACACCCCAGCGAGGCCCTGAATGAACATCGGCATGAAGATGCAGTTGATGAGGATCAACGACGGCCAGAAATGGACTTTACCCAGAAGCTCACTCATCCGGCGGCCAGTGATTTTCGGAAACCAATAGTAAATGCCCGCAAACAGAGCAAAGATCGTCCCCGGAGCTACCACATAGTGAAAATGCCCGATCACGTAAAGCGTGTCGTGCAGGTGGATATCCGCAGGTGCGAACCCGAGAGGCAACCCGGTCAATCCACCGATTCCGAACATCGGCAGGAATGCCAAGGCGAAGAGCATCGGAGTGTTGAATCGAATCGACCCACCCCAGAGCGACATGAAGAGCGCCGAGAGAATGACGATCGAAGGCACCGAGATGATCATTGTCGTGGTCTGGAAAAACGCATTGATGGTCGTGCCCATACCGGTGAG
>JAZFTL010000312.1:0-4157 GCA_036446675.1 Thermoanaerobaculia bacterium | reverse complement strand
GAATGCTTCGAGTCCTACTTTGAGCACCCCGACCTGACCTGCAAATATATCGCGCCACTTGAGGAAGGTATTCCAATCGTTGGTGTCGAGTGCGACGGCGACCTGCCGCAAGGGGCTAGCTGACTGCACGTGGACCTCCGTGACCTTCGGTGTTTCGATTGTATTCTGATTGCAACTTGATTATCCACCCAACGGGTTGCAATGTTCGTTGACTGGGTCGCAGAGTCCAACCAGATTGCTTGCTTGCGTTTTCAGGGGATGATTACTCCACTAAGACACGTTTTCTCTTGGACCGAAAAGAGAAGATACTTAGTTTCTCACCTTGAGGTCCAATCCTTGCAATTCGTTCACTGAATCGAGACCGAGGCGCTCTAGGGTCTCCAAGATGCCGTAATTAATCTCTTCAATCAGGGACGGTCCCTTGAACACCAAGGCTGTATAGAGCTGTACCAAAGAGGCTCCTAGGCGGAGTCGCTGTACGGTGTCATCGGCCGAGGCGATTCCGCCTACGCTGATGATCGGGCAGCGGCCGTAAAGCTCGGAAGCGATGACCCGTAGTAGATGAAGACTGGATTCGGCCAGGACCTGTCCGCTGAGACCCCCGCGTCGCGGCGCCCCGGGTATGAGGCCGTAGTTCGTAGTTGTATTCGTCAATATAAGGCCATCCGCGCCTTCAGAGACCGCGGTGTTGGCGATGATCAAGGCTTCGGGTGCTTGCAGATCCGGGGAGAGCTTGACCAATAAGGGGCGTTCTGTCGCCTTGCGTAAAAGGCGCAAGAGGTCTCGCAGTGCGACCGGATTCTGTAGATCCCTTAGGCCAGGGGTATTGGGAGAAGAGATGTTGATCGCGAAGTAGTCACCGCAGTCGGATAGAGTTTCGAGAGCGGCGAGATAGTCGCGTGCCGCGTGCTCGATCGAAGTATCCTTGTTCTTGCCGATGTTGATGCCCAGCGGCAAACTGCGAGGACGCCGACTCCGGAGATTTTTTCTCACCGTGTGCATCCCTCGATTATTGAAGCCTAGGCAGTTTTGCAGGCTGCCGAACTGCGGATGCCGAAAGAGCCGAGGTCGAGCGTTGCCGGCTTGAGGCTTTGGAGTGACAGTGCCGATCTCGATGAATCCGAAACCCATTGCGCTCATAGACTCTATGACCTCACCGTTCTTGTCGAATCCGGCTGCCAGGCCCACGGGATTGGAGAAATCGAGGCCCCAAATGGTCTGCTGGAGCTTGGGCGCGCGGCTGTCCCAGGTTCTCTGTTTGGCCGGAGATCGCGGCCCGAAGTACTTGAACATCTTCAGGTAGGCGATGACGAGCGAGTGAGCGTGCTCCGGTTCTAACCGAAAAAGCAACCCTTTGATCAATTGATACATTGGCGAAGGGTTAGAGGTGCTGCTGTCTGGTAGAGTCTCTCGTAGTCAGGGGTGGAATTCGGCAAGCAAGAGCATTGAGACTTTAGTTGGATTTGACGAAAGATTCCAATAGAGACTGAAATACCGGCTAGTGGCATCTGACCATCTTGACAGACTCTCCCGATGGGAGCCTTTGTATCTAGGGCTCATTCCCGGTGCGCTTGCAGGCTGTCTGCTTACCGGCCTACTCCTGTTCCTCAACCCCAGCCTACGATTTGGGGCCCCCTTGCTGATTCGAGGAGCCCTGTTTTATGGGTTTTGCCTCGGTGTCCCGTCTTCGATAGTCTCGTCGTTACTCTGCTGGCGCGATGAGAGCAGGGCGCGCCGGAGTCTACCGTGGGCGGTTACCCTGGTGTTGGCTCTGGCGGCGGTGGCTTGCTGGTTCCACGCTTCGCACTATTCGTACTTCCTGCCTCCCGGAATCAATGTGCGGCTGATCAAGGCAGCTTTGCTGCTTTCGGCGGTCGCTCTGATCTTTTTCTATACAGCCCTCGTCCACTCCGCCCGTAGTCGGAGGTATGGGCTGCGTAGTCGGGTCGGTCTTACGCTCTTGGCACTGGTTTCAGTCTATGTGATGGCGGAGCGACGAGAGGCCTTTGAGCCGAGTTCCGGGCCGACGCCCTTACCATCCTCGATAGAGACCGGCCATCCCCCATCGCTCTTGGTGGTGGGAATTGAAGGCGGCAGCCTAGATGCCATTTTGCCTTTGGCTCGGCAGGGACGCTTGCCGTTTTTTGCCAAGCTGATAGAAGAGGGTGCCTACGGGCGGCTCGCCGGCCTTCAGCCGGTTGAATCGAGCCCTCTGTGGACCAGCCTGGCAACCGGAAAAATGCCTTATAAGCATGGTGTTTTGGGTGAAAACATTTTCTCTGGATCGCGGCTTCAAGAAGGCGCGAAGCTTCGAATCATTCCGAGTGGGATTGGATTCCGACATTGGGGACTAGGTAGGTCTGGGATTGAACGAGTCGATGCCGGGCTGCGAGACTCAATGACCTTATGGGAGATTCTAAGAATTCTAGGCATGAGATCGGGAGTGTTGGGGTGGCCCGTAACTTTTCCGGTTCAGGAGGCGCCTGGATTTACGATATCCGATCGATTTTTTGAGGAGGGGAGCACCCTGGAGAGTACCTATCCACCGGAACTGAGTGAGAGAGGGAGGCTCTTCAGGGTGCGGCCGGAAGAGATTTCTCCTGAAGTATCGGGAATTTTCGGCTTAACGGTTCCCTTTGCAGTACTCGAAAGTCTCGCAGGCGACTTGTGGAGGGAGTCATTGGCGACCTTTGTTCTAAATCAGAATATGAATCTTGATGCGGTCTTTCTAAGGCTTCCCGGGCTCGCCGGCGTGTGTGAGGATTACTTTGGGGGGTACCATGCCGTACAATTCCAAGGAGCTCAAAAGCAACCCCAGCAGCAAGCTTCGCTTCTAATCGCTGCGTACTACCGCCACCTTGGTCAATTCATCGAGCGTGTGTGGGAGGACTTGGAATCGCCAAAGATGCTTGCAGTGGTCTCGGTTCACGGCTACGAATCCGCAAAAGGGCTACGCAAGTTTTGGAGGATGCTTTTTGGGCGTAGCCTGCAGGGCTCTCTTCATGGAGGGCCGGATGGAGTGCTCATGCTTGCGGGCGAAGGGGTGAAAGCAAATGGATTTCTAGAAGGCGCAGATATCCTGGATGTGATGCCGACCCTGCTCTATGCTTTGGGATTCCCGATTGCTCGCGACCTTGATGGAAGGGTGCTGACGTCGGCGTTCAGCACCGACTTTCTGGCGCGCCACCCGCTAACTTTCGTCCCGTCCTATGAAACATTGTCGATTCAAGAATCTCTCTACGAAAACGCTGTTGACGAGGTACGGGTTCGTAACTAATGGAGACTCCTATTTGCAGGAGTTTGTGGCTTCATGCCTCAAGGAACCTTCGGCGTAGAAGTTGACTTCGCGACCGGCATATTGCAGTTGCCTTGGAAAACAGCGCCCTTCGCAACGATAAGGGTTGGTGTAACGATGTCGGCAAATACCCTTCCGGTGTCTCCAATCTCAATCGATTCGCGGCCGACGATCGAACCCCGCACTTCGCCCAGAACCAGAATCTGACCGACCTGAACCCGTCCCTTGATGGTTGCGTTCTCACCCAGAATTAAGGTACCAGAAGAATGGATGTCGCCTTCCACGGTCCCATCTACACGGAAGGTCTCTTCGAAAACCAGGTCTCCCTTGATCTTGCTGTCACGGTCAAGATAGCCGTTGAGCTCTCCCGAGCTGTTCCCTGTCTCAGGCTTCATGCACTTGCTCCTCTCATCAACAGGTCGAAGAGCCGCATCAATTCTTCTTCGCTGTGAAAATGAATTCGAACCGACCCGCCCCTACGTTTCCGACGAATTTCGACTCTGGTTTGAAGGCTTCTCGTAAGATTCTCGGCTGCAGCTGCGGTATCAGGGTCAATGGTGTCTTCGCCGGCGCTCTTCTTTACTTTACTCTGATTTACGCGTCGCTCAATTTCTCGGGCGCTGAGTCCTTTTGAGACTGCCTGGCGAGCCAATGCAAGGCGTTGCTCGTCCGTCTTCAAAGAGAGCAATGGTCGAGCCTGTCCGGCACTGAGGCTGCCATCTCGGATAAGTGCTTGAACTTCAGCAGGTAGTCTCAAGAGGCGCATCGTATTGGTAATGCTGGTTCTTGCCTTTCCTACCCGCGCTGCAATCGCCTCCTGCGAGAGTCCGGATATCTGTTGCAGCGAGCGAAATGCTTCGGC
>JAZFTL010000311.1:0-2492 GCA_036446675.1 Thermoanaerobaculia bacterium | reverse complement strand
TAGGGCTAGCCTGGTACGAATCAGGAGCGAGATCGTTTTATAATCGGGTTCGGCCCGTTTACAGGCTGGATGATCTTGTCGGCTTGAAGATTCGAGTTCAAGAGTCTGAGGTGATGCATGATCTGGTAAGTGCCCTCGGCGCCGCACCGATCTCGATCGGCTTTAAGCAGGTCTTCTCGAATTTGCACACTGGAGCGATCGATGGGGCGGAGAACAATCTGCCGAGCTTTCTCTCGGAACGACACTTTGAAGTGGCTAAGTTCTATTCCTATGATCGTCACTCGATGATTCCAGATGTCTTGCTCGTCGAGGCCAAAACTTGGCACAAGTTGAGTCGAGATGCTCAGGCGGCTCTGCGACGTAGCGCCCAGGCCTCGTCGGGCGCTCAGCGAGGATTCTGGGACGAATTCTCTCGCGAGGCTTTGCGCAAGGTTGAAGCTGCCGGCGTGGCGGTGAACGAGGTGGACGATATGGCAGCTTTCAGCCTAGCTGCGGAGCCTGTCTATGAACGCCATGCAGGGGAATTTGGGGCTTGGATTGCCAGAATTCGGGCCGATCGAGATACCGACTAAATTGTTTCTCGGCGCGCTAATACGAAAGTGCGGTCGTCGACAAAGGGAACTCCTTGAACGAATTGCTCGAGGTCTTCTTCGAGACTGGTGGAAATTTCGTCCAGTGGTGCAGTGCGCTTTCGCTTGCACAAATCTGCCAATCTATTGATGTCGTACTCCTCGTCTTCGGGATTCGTAGCTTCAGTGATTCCATCGGTGTAGAGGACCAACAAGTCGCCTGGCTCGAGCGAAGTTTCTGTTGAGGTATAGGTGGCTCCCGGCATCAGTCCGAGCGGCATGCCGTTGGGCCTTAGCTCTTCGATTGCTCCGGACGCTCTGATAATCAGGCCGTGGTTGTGCCCCGCGTTGGTATAGGTTAGTTTTCCAGTAGCAGGCTCCAAGACTGCCAAAAAGGCGGTAGCGAACTTCGCAGGAGGCGTCCTGACATGCAGACGTCGGGAGGTGGTGGTGCAAATTTCTTCGGGTGAGTGACCGACTTCGATGGGTCCCGCCGCGAGCGCTTCGAGCGAAGCTGTCAGCAAGGCTGCGGCGATGCCTTTGCCGGAAACATCCGCGACCATGAAGACACACTCCTTACCTTCATTACGCTCTGTGATCAGGTAGTAATCGCCGGAACACCCTCTGGACGGGATATTACCTCCGAACAATTCCCATCCATCGATCTTAGGTTCGTGATCGGGGAGAAGATTGATCTGTATTCGTCGCGCAAGTTGAATTTCTTCCTCGAGTCTCTGCCGTTCAGCAGCTTCCTTTGCAAGGGCTACGTTGCGTATGCGAAGGGCCGCGACTGACGCGATCGACACCAAGAGCGCCATATCTTCTTCGGTGAATTGACGCACGAAAGCTCGCGAGCTCAATGCGATCATTCCGACTGACCCCTCATGATCGAGAAATGGAGCGGCTACGAGACAGCGAATTCCCGACGCCATGATGCTCTGCGCGCCACCGAATTTCTCGTCGGTTTCCATGTCGATCACCAGGGCTGCTTTGGCCTGCTCAGCCACCTCGTGGATTAGGGTGCGAGAGTAAAGGTATTCAGTCTTGGATCCTGGCGCGTTGTGCGAGGCAGCGAGGTAGTATTCGCCGTCGCTGTCTTTGAGGAAAATCACGCCCTCTTCCGGCTGGAGGTGCTCGAAAGCGCCGGTGAGAATGCAATTCAGTAGTTCATCGAGATCGACGGAGTGCCCTAGGGCGTGGTGGACGGTATTGAGGAGTTTGAGACGATTTGCGACGCGACGCAGGGCCTCGGCGTCATCGATTTCATCTGTCTTCGTCGACTCCGTGTCCGACATAAGCTCTGAGGCCGATCTGAGGATTGTATGTTGGCCTAGGTCCGTCACCTGGCTCTCTGTGATCCTAGAGGGTTCGTTGGTCCTCTGAATCGATACCGAGCTACCCGACAGTTGCAGGCGATCGCCAAACTTTACTTTCGTCGGCTTATCGACGACAGTTCCGTTCAGAATGGTTCCGTTTCGGGAGCCCATATCCTCTACCATCCAGTCACCGTCCAATTGGAATAGGCGCGTGTGGCGTCGTGAGAGGAACCGATCTTCGAGAACCAGATCGCACTCGGACGAGCGTCCAATAACGATCGAATCGCCTTCCAAGGGATGCTTGAAAGGATCCCCTTGAGCCGGAGTAATGTGAAGAAAGCCCACGGACCAGAGTCTAGCAGAGCACCCTGAACGACTCGGCCTGAGCTGGCTCGAGACCCTCTTTTTTGGGGAGCGAAGTTATTCAGACGACGGTACAGCGAGGAGCTGTCCGGGGTAGATCCGACTCGAGCGAAGGTCGTTAAGGCGCTTCACTTCGTTCACCGAGGTGCGATACTGGGCAGCGATTCCGTATAGCGTATCGCCGCGAGCTACCCGGTAACTAGACCTCGATTCGCTGGTCGGCACCCACTCTTCGTTCTCATGA
>JAZFTL010000310.1:0-2711 GCA_036446675.1 Thermoanaerobaculia bacterium | reverse complement strand
TTTATCGCGACGGATAACATGGCTCCAAGCAGGGAGCGACACCGCCACCAAGACGTTGGCGATCGCAACTAAGATC
Source organism: Thermoanaerobaculia bacterium (assembly GCA_036446675.1). Lineage (GTDB taxonomy): Bacteria > Acidobacteriota > Thermoanaerobaculia > Multivoradales > JAHEKO01 > JAZFTL01. Next base: position 2,635 of record JAZFTL010000310.1, on the reverse strand, counting down.
ACCAGAATGACCAAACTGTAGCCGGTCTGAGTGGCCAGGCGCCCCGAACACAGCCCACGGGAGACAGATACCGGCCTCCTAGTCACCATTCCTTATAAGGAGTGCCGTCAAGACTTAGCCGGTCGGAACCGGAATGAACGTCAACAACCCCTGGCTGGCCATCTTCGGGAAAGTCGGTCTCCGCGGGAGTCTGATCAGGATCAACCTCTTCTCGCTCTACAACCCAGGTGTCGTTACTCTTGGTGATGGGATCCCGCGGGATGTCCCGCAAATAACCATCGTCTGCCAACTCCTGAAGCGACCCAGGGTAGTGTCCTTTGTCGCCATAGAATTGATCGATAACGTCACGAAAGGTTCGCAAATCAGTGCGCAGAACCGCCTCGGCTGCCCGCCTCGGAGTGTTGTGCAATGCCGGCATAGCGATGGTCGCCAGAATACCGATTATGGCAACCACCACAATTAACTCGAGCAAAGTGAAACCCGCGGGCTTCCTGAATGAGGCAGCCTTTCGACAGTACGACGCTCTCGAGTAGGAGATCATCAGCAACTTACCATTCCTTGTAGGGCTTTCCGTTGAGGCCATCCCCGGCGCTCAGCGAGTAGACATCGTAGACGTTTTCTCCGCCCCAAGAGCCGGAATCGAAATCATCTTGAAAGCTGCGCAAGCCCCATTCCTTCTTTCCGGTCATGGGATCGACGGGGATTCGACGCAGGAATCGCATCCTCGTATCTACTTGCCCAACGAGTTCAACCCCTTTGACGAGGATTTCGAGGTCCTCAGGATAGCCGTCGGTCCCAAGCTCGACAGGAATGAGCCCAGCATCGCTAAACCGCTTGAATTCATCGACCGCATTGCGTAACTGACGCAGACCATGTCGAAGCTCGATCTCCTTGCCACGCTTAACTGTAAACTTCGCCATCGGCAGCGCCACACCTGCAAGTATCGTCATCAGGGCGCAGACCATGACCAGCTCCGCTAGGGTAAAGCCACGAGGAATTCGACTACTAGTTCGCCTCATCTTCCGCATCCGGGTCGCGGTTAAACGGCTCGATCAAAAGTTGCACGGTCTCGCTCTCAACCTGCCTCAAGGGAGTGAGATCCGCGTCCATCACCTTACTCTTGAGAAACTTCACTTCGGTGCGGCCGCGCTGCAGGGCGATTACTTCAATACGAGCCAGCGTACCTCGCCCCGAGACTCCCCGGGACCTACCCAGCCGGCTCGCCCCAATGACGATCCGCCCCGGCTTTGCATAATCCCATAGCACGGTCGATTCGTTCGAGGAGCCCAGAAAATCGCCTGCCCGGATGCTTTCCACCTGCAACATGTCCGGGTCGTACTGCAGAGTCAACGGCACATGAGAGACTGGGACCGGACTGTCGATGTGAAGCTCGAGAACGAACTTCTCACCGACTGAAATTGCGCGCTGCGGCGCTCGCAACGTCAATCGAACCGGGTCTTGCCGTGCTTCAAATGCTTTCGCTGACTCCGCGTCAGGCTCAGCTCCACCCGCTGAATCAATTTCCGATGCGGCGCTGATGGCAAGCGAGGCACGTCCCGAATTCCTCGAACCATTACCATTGTCATCATCCTCATCGTCGTCGTCACTATTGAACGGGTCGATTGGAGCGCTCGAAGGAACTAAGTCCACACCTGGGATCTCTTCCACTTCTCCCTCATCTTGGTCTTCACGCTGCCGGCCCCGAACCCCCCGCGGAAGATTTTGGATTCGACGACGGATCATCTCTCGAATGCGCTCGGCGTCGGCCTCCTCACCGTCTTCGAACGGACCCCCGATTTCGGATTCAACTCGTGGGCTCCTTCCTCTGAAAGTGATATTCGCTTCAGTGCCTACCCAAATGGGCAAGAGATCTTCTTCGGTGATATCCGCGGTGCGGACAATATGGGGCGTCAGAGTGAGTACCAGGTCAGTGCGCTTCACATCGGTGCTCTTACGCGAGAAGAGTCTACCGATGATCGGTATCTCCGAAAGGCCGGGAAATCCTCGACTTGAGCTCGACTCATTGGTCTGATAGAGACCGGCCAGAAAATTCGTCTCCCCGTCCTTGAGCCGGATTGTCGACTCGATATTGCGCGTCCCGATGATCGGCTGCTGTTGTCCGCCGGATCCCTGCACCGTTCCCGAAATGTCGCTCACTTCGATTTTCAACTTGAGGGTGATCTCCTTGTTGTGGTGAATCCGTGGTTCGATGTCCAGACGAATTCCGACCTCTTGATACTGAAAAGAAGTAATCGGCACGATATTCCCGCCGATAGTCTGCCCTGTATTGAACGTCGTCACTGGAATGGGAACCCGGTCACCGATATGAAAGGTAGCCTTTTCGCCGTCACTGATTCGTACCTGCGGATTGGCCAAGAGCTGCGCTTCGGAGCTGTTTTTCACAAATTCGTAGATAAAGGAAGGGATCGACAATGTCCAGTTACCCTGATTGATGAATTCCAAATCGGAGACCCGTACCGGATTCGGAGCGAGGGTTTGGGTAATGTTGTACTGACTCAGGCTAACTCCCAATTCCTGCAGCTTGCTGGTGTTGATTTTAAGCAATTCCACGTCGATTACGACCTCACCGCGCGCCATATCATTGATCGCAAAAATCAGCTCAGCCACCTTCACT
>JAZFTL010000309.1:0-2251 GCA_036446675.1 Thermoanaerobaculia bacterium | reverse complement strand
TTTGTGGGGATTAGCAATTTCGTGTCGTTCTTGGAGAACACCCAGGATTACCGCAGGGACTTACGGCGGGTCGAGTATGGTGACGAAAGAGATCCAAAAATGCGCGACTTCTTGGAAAGCATATCGCCCAGCAATCACCCGGATCGACTGACGACGCCTCTCTTAGTGGTTCAGGGGGAGAATGATCCACGCGTCCCGGTCACCGAGGCAAAGCAGATCGTTCAGGCGGTCAGGGCAGCCGGCTACGAAGTCTGGTATATGAATGCACTGAACGAAGGTCACGGATACCGCAAGAAAGAGAATCGCGATCTCTACAGCCAAGTCGTAACGATGTTCCTACGCCGGCACCTGCTCAGCGGAGTCGACTCCGCAGAGAATTGAAGCGATCGATCTCGGTTTTGAAAAACCGTTGACGTTCCAGCGGTTCCTGGCTTCTGAGCTACCAGGCAGAGCCAAGAGCAGAGCGCTCGGACAGGCGGGCGCCTTTCGCGAAATCCGCATATCGGTTCGCTCGCGGAGGGCGCGATTGCGGCTGAAACAACTGTTGTCGACGCCAGACGGATGGGCTCAGGTCGAAGTTGGTTTGCCACAGCCGGCGCAGTTGCCGAGCGTCCTTGAACCCACAGCGCTCGGCCACTTGGTGAACTGTCAGTTCGTGATTGCGCAGGAGGTCGCAGGCAACTTCGACCTTTAATTGATGAACGAACTCTTTGAGACTGAGCCCTGTAGCCCGCCGAAAGACTCGGGTTAGGTTGCGCGGACTCATGTTTCCGATCTTCCCAAGTTCCTTGAGAGTCGGATTTTGATCAGGATGTTCCACTAGCCAGTCTTGAACGCGATGAATTCCCGGCGAGAGATGGGTTCGATAGTTTAGCTGCATACTGTCTCGTGAGCCGTTACTCTCGTGGCGCAATGAGATAAGCAGGTTTTGGGCGACCTGGGCGGCAGCGTGCGGTCCCAAGTCCTCCTCAATAAGGGCCAGCGATAGATCTATTCCCGAGGTAACTCCGGCGCTGGTATATATCGATCCGTCGCGGATGAAGAGGCGGTCTTCTACAACTCTGGCGGCTGGAAACCTGCGTCGCAGATCCTGTACGACCTTCCAGTGGGTCGTACATCGTCTACCGTCGAGCAAGCCGGCTTGTCCAAGAACGTAGGCAGAGCGACATATCGAGCAGAGGCGAGCGCCAGCACGGTGCGCACTCTGCAGCCATTGGCTGGGAACGAGGATCCTGGAGTCCAAGTGTTCTGAGTCGATACCCGCGATCATCACGGTATCGACATCGCCCGGCTGGGGTAAGGGCTCGAGGTCTGCCAGGATCAGTCCTTGAGCGACTCGGACGCTCGACTCGATGCCGCAGTACCTTACAGAGTAGTCGCCTCCTACGCCGGCAGCTTCGGAGAATGCCTGAGCTGGGCCGCCCAAATCGATTAGGTCGACGTGCGGCAGCACCAGAAAGACGATCCGGTGGGTCGCAGTCGGATACCGGTGTTCCCGGGCCGCTCGGTTTGTGTCGATTACCAGTGTGGGCCTCCGGTGCTCAGTGAACGGATACCTCTACTAGCTTACGGTGAGGCATGAAAACAGTTTTGGGCTCTTCAACAGTTGGCCGGTTCCGTCCGCAACTTGTCTTCGATTCGCCTATTGGCAGGCGGCGAATCAGAGGTTCCCCTTACAACTCTTACAAAGTTATTACTCTGAGATGATGACGAAGGGTCAGCACCAGCGCTATCCTCTGTTCGTTTGGATCGGATACGGAATAATTTGTTTCAAGGAGGATCTCAAATGTACAAGATCTTACGCCAACAACTGCTGGCCGTCGGTGCGATTGTTATCGCTCTTCTGGCGAGTTCAGCCCCAGCTACCGCGCAGTGCCTTCCTGACGACCAGTGCGCAGATCTGCGATCCCAACTCAGAGAATTCCACAAGGTGGTTCGACCGATCGTGCGCGAGATCAGGCAACTTCGACAGGCGCTCAAGGATCTGGCCGAAGATAGCCCGGAGCGCCCTGCCTTGAGGGACGAACTTCGGGCGGAGCGGCGCAAACTGCGTCGTCTCCGGCGCGGCGAAATCCTCCCCTTAGTTCGTGAGTATCGCCAAGGCTGCAAGCGTTGTTAGCAGTAGCGGGATCCTAATGATGTTGTCCTAAGTACTCTACAAGAATAGCCGCAACGATGTTGCGTTGCGTGACGAGGCCCCAAGTTAGCCGGTGCTACCGGCAAACTTGGGGCCTCGTTTTTCTCATAGAAC
>JAZFTL010000308.1:0-2047 GCA_036446675.1 Thermoanaerobaculia bacterium | reverse complement strand
CGGGCATTACCGCTGAATCTGCCTTGCCGCCGCATCCCAGGTGGGCATAGAAGAGCAATGCCGGTCGGAGTCGTTTGCCGCCCCGCTGGAGATACTCCTTTAGAACCCCGGTGACTTCAGCTGCTGCCGCAACCTCGTCGATGGCTTCGCAGTGCCTTACTTCGACCCAGCTCTCGAGCGCAGCCTCAAATCCAGCCCGAAAACGATGCAGGAGCTTGTCGAAGTTATCTTCGATCGGCGCTCCTGAACTCTGTAGTGCGTTGTCTTCACTCATTGAGCTGCAACCCTTGCCCTGCGTCGCCGCTAAGCGCCCGATTCTGAGACATTGTAAGAGCGAAGGGTACCAAACTCGCATCGAATCGAACCGCGGCCGGCGGATTCCAATCGTCGCGATCACTCATAATGAAACCTAAGGTGTCTTCTCGACGGAGTGCCCCGTGAGTCCACGCCAACCTGCCCTTTGCCGGCTTGGCTGCCAAGCCTGTCTTTGGAGCCCCAAACATAAATCCGCGTTTCAGCGAGCAGGCGATGGAAGCGGCATTTGCGACCAAATCATACGTGCGAGCTATTCGGTACAGAGCGTCTGGGTAGTCGGCGAGCGCGGATGCTTCGAGCCAGCGACTGTCTTCGAACCAGAATTCGTTCGGCGCATTTCTCAACCGGTCGAGAATCGGAAGATAACCCAGCGGGTCCCCTTGCTTGGTTTCATAAGACCACTCGCTCTGTCCCCCAGAAAGCCGGTTCTTGATGTGCGCCTCGGCACTCTCCCCGAAAACCGTCCAGCCACCTGCTTCGGGCAGAGTGCACAGCTCAACTCCGGGCACATCAGCCAAGAGCCTCGCCACCTCTCGAGTGTTTTGGGAGTCGACGTAGGCCTCGAAGCTCGAGACCAATCCGAACGGGCTCAGAGCCACATCAGAGTCGTGCCTGATTCTCTGAACAGGATTCCAGCCACTTTTCTTCAACTGGCGGCGTACCGCTCTCCAGATGTTCTGCAGGGGCTCGCCGCCGGCGATTCCATGATCCGAGAGGATGACGACTCTGAACGGGCGCGCGGGCTGTTTGCGACGGGCCTCGGCGAGCAGGCGTTCCAGTGCCTCGAACACTTCGACCAGAGCCTCTGGACCCCTTAGATGCACCAGGGTATCGGTGGAACCGATGTAGACAAAGAATTCCGACTGATCTGAATCCAAAAACTCACCAATCGATCGATCCAGCCAGGCAATGGACGATTTGATGGGACGAGCCGCGCCGAACATTCTTCGTATGGGTCCTTTCCTGTTCCAATCGAAGAAATCTCTCCAAGGGAAGTCGATCCGATAGAAACTCAGCAACCCACCGCCCCGAACTTTGCGCTTGTTCCAGTCGAAAAACCTCGCCTCGTAGCCCGGTGATATTCCTAGACCGAAGGGCTCGAGGATGCCACTCAATGCCACACTGGTAGTGGATGGAAAACTGCTGATCAACGGAATCGGACCTTTGAGACCCTGAAACATCGCAGCATCACCTAGCTCGGGATCGGTAAGCCGCTTCACCAGTGAGTATGGCACGCAGTCCAGGACCAGAAAAAGGGTGCGCTCTGCAGGTGCCGGCGCGCCGGCGCTTGGACAGGCCAAAAGAACCCAGACTACGGCTGCAGCTCTTAGTATTCTAGTTTTCATTCCCAAATTTCGAAGAGTGTCCTCGTAGGTTCATGGCACTCAGTCGGCACTCAGTCGGATTAGGCAACCGCTACTGTCTCACAGGATCTTGATCTAAGACCCTGCCCCGCGCTGTGGGATAAGGTATGCCGATGTGGTTTTCACGCGCCCTGTCCTTCTCTCTGATTCTCGTAATTCTAGCTCCATGTGAGATCGGAGCCCAGGCTTCAACGACCGAGACCTACATCGAGCAAGGAGATGCAGCCTGGAATGACAGAGCGACAGGTCACTCGGGATCTCGAGCTGCCTTGGGACCGATCGGCGAAGCCGTGCACTTTTATGAGCTGGCTGTCGGCACCGACCCCAAGCACCTCGAAGCCAGGTGGAAGCTGCTGCGCGCCCTATAT
>JAZFTL010000307.1:0-2720 GCA_036446675.1 Thermoanaerobaculia bacterium | reverse complement strand
AACCAGCGAAAGCTGGACGAGTACCGCGACAAGAAGAACAAGGCCGAGAACCGGGTCAAAGAACTGAATAATCGTTTCGCCGACTGGTACTACGTAATCTCCGGTGCAGACTTCAAGAGTTTGCGTCCGAGCCGAAGCGATCTGCTATAGCGTAACCTGCTGACAGGCGCTCGTCGCCCTTCCGTCGTGACCGGTCCGATGCAACGAAGAGAGTTTCTGCTCGCAGGTGCTGCCATGGCCACCGCGAAGCTCCCTGGTCAGGGCGCGACGCCCAGCGGCCTCGGTATCTGCTTTAGAACCGACCCCGAACGGTTATCGCGGATGCTTCCGCCGGGCTTCGAGGCTGACTCCGAGCCGCACGTCCAAGTAGAGATTGCATCGGACGCGTCGTGGGCGCGGGTGCTTGTCCCTGTCCGATACGGCGTGCGAGTAGGTTGGCTTCCAGTCGCTCTCTGGACCTCTTCCGATCGCCAACGATTCGTCGCCCGCGAACGTCTGGGCCTTGGGGCAATGCCAGCGATGATCACTGTGGCAAACGGCCATGGCCAAGTGGCAATCGCCGGTGAGGTCGTCCTCAAGATCAGTATCGGGCAGGCTGCGGGCGAAGCTCTGGCTCCCGATGATCGACCACTGTTGGGCATCCGCTTCTCCGCGAACGAGGATTGGAACCAAGGCAACCTCAGCGACGCGGGCGAGGTCATGGCGATCGACTGGCCAACTACCGACCGCACCTCCGCTGACGAGGCAAATGCCACCGTCGAGTGGATGCGCAAAACTCCTTCAGAACCGGCAGCAGAGTTGCCGATTCTAGAGATTGTTGGCGCGTGGCGGTCTGCGCCTACCAACTCGCCAACAGGGCAGATGAGCGAGCCCAAGAAGATCGCAACGATTTCTGGCGACGACCTCTCCGCTTGGAGTCCATTGCGCTACCCCAGACCATCCATCGACCGAGTCATCAACCGCCCACTCGGCTGGCCCGATCGAACCACTGCTCTCCGCTGGACCGAAGCGGAGAGCGAGCGTTGGCAGGCTCGAAGCGAAACCCGTTTCAATCCGGTCGAAATCATCGAGGTCAACGCCGTCATCAGCCCCGAGGTCCACGCCGAGTTGCTGCCACCGCCTTGCGTCGCGGGGAGCCGCCCGCTCGTCAAGATGATGGGCCTACGCATTTCGCACGAGGGTGAATTGCCGGTCAATGAACTCTGGTTGATGACCTATTGCCGCATCGGTCGCTTCGCCGCCTGGTACACCTTGGCCCATGTCGTCGGCCCCGGTGGCGATCTCGTCTACGGCAGGGAAGCCTTCGGCTATCCCACTAAATCTGGCGACCCACGCGTGGTTGTCACCCCGGTCGATTGCAGCCTAACCGGCAGCCGCCTGGGCCGTGAATTCTTTTTTGCCGACGGTGCGTTTGGCGGGTTCGCCACCGGCACCACGCTCGGGCGCTTCAACACGCTGAGTCTTCGGGTACGCCCCGGCCAGCGGACTGGTGAACTCGTGTTGCAGCCCTGGACATATCAGGGACGCCGTCAGCGGGTGACCCCGATCACCGCCTCGATGGATGTCCCCGAGGGAGACTCGCGTGAGACCGACATCCGGCTAGATCCCTGGTACCAGCTACGACCGATGCAGCTTGCCTCGATTGCCGTGCTCGAAAGCGGTCTGATGCAGCGAGCCCCTGGACAAGTTGTCGCAACTGTCGATCAGCCCGAAGCCTTCTATCGCGAACGTTGCGACGGTGTACTGCCCTGGGAACCAGATCCCGCTTCGCCACTGCAGCCGTCCTTCACCGTGAGCCGAGACGATCCGTCTCGATCTTAGTTAGTTCAGCTCGCGGATCTTGATGTTGCGGAACCATGCTGGCGAGTTGTGGTGGGTCAGCACAATATACCCTGGCCCCTTCTTGCCGTAGCCCGGGGCAGCTCGGAATTTCGTCTCACGAACGAGCGCCAGTACTTCCTTAGTGCCCAACTCAAATTCCAAGATCTTGTCACCGTTCAACCAGTGCTCGACATGGGTCCCATCGACGACGATACGGCAGCTATTCCATTCGCCGGACGGACTCTGCTTCTTATCTGCGTCGGGAGCATAGATCAGGTAATAGGAGCCCAACGATCCGAGTTCCCAGTCGGGCTTGTTGTTTATGGTCGAGTCGTCGATAACTTGATACTCGTACCCCACCGCAGCCAACCTCTGACGCTCCTTCGCGCTCGGGGACGCGTCGGGCGACCAACCCGAGCTTAGCCACTCCGGCTGCACCATGTATTTCACTCCGCTGTTGCCACCGGCCAGAATCTTCACGTCAAACGACAGCTCGAAGTTCTCGTAGGTCCGTTTGGACACCAGGTCGCGCCCGCGGCCCGGCACGGTTCGAATGGTGCCGCCTTCGACAGCCCAATTCGCTTCCGGGAGTGGTGAGCCTTTCATGCCCGTCCAGTTGTCATAGGTCGTGCCGTCAAACAGTAGCTTCCATCCAGCGCTCTGTTCCGCCTCGGTCAGCGCATTGTGGTCACTGGCCTGAATCGTACAGACAAGTGAAATAGCGGCCATGACCGCAACCAAGCGAGACGTTATTCTTAGCATCGATCCGGATTGTAATACACCTGCCTGTAGACGGTCATCGCGAGAAAAGCTTTTTCAGCAACGGCGGCGTCGCCAGCGTGGTGACCATCACCATGACCACCATCGCCGAAAACGTTTCCGGTGAGAATATGGGCACT
>JAZFTL010000306.1:0-5497 GCA_036446675.1 Thermoanaerobaculia bacterium | reverse complement strand
CTCGACAGCGGGAATTTCAGCTTTACCGTCGTGGTCGCTATGTCGAGTTCAACTTGATCTATGACCGCGGCACCCGTTTTGGTCTGCAGTCAGGAAAGAAAGTCGAGTCGGTCCTGGCATCGCTACCGCCTCTTGCACAGTGGCGGTACGATTGGCGACCGGAGCCGGACTCGGTGGAAGACCATCTTTACGAAGAATTCCTCAGGCCTCGTGATTGGCTGATGGACGAGGGCTGTTAAGAGGGCTATTCAGCCGGCATTCAACTGTAATTTTCATCGGGCTCTAGCTGAAAACATCGCTGCCGTTGAGTACTAAGTGGGCTCGGATCCTGAGAGCTACCCCAGCTCGCCCAAGTGAGAATCGAAGAACACGAATCGCCATGGACAGAAGATACCAAGTGGCAGTTAGAAAACTTCTAGCATCGGGCGGAGACCGTGTGCAATAAGTCAGTGCCTCGCGGTCAGCGGATGGCCTTTTCGATATTGAGGGTTACAACTTACCGGGCTATACTCGTCAGGGTCGATGAGTATCCTCGTACATAGAAGGTTACGGATTGTAGTTAGCCTACTCTTGCTTGCTGTCGGCGCGGCGTTTGGCGTTGCCGATGAACCTAAAGAGAAGACCGAGGCAGAGCCAGCGCCAACCGTCGTCCACATTCGACTCGACTCGATCATTCACCCGGTGGCAGCGACGTTTGTTCGCGAATCACTGGCGCAGGCGGAAGAGATGAACGCGGACGCTTTCGTGATCGAACTCTCGACTCCAGGGGGGTTGCTGACCTCGACCCGAGAGATCTTTACCGACATGTTGGGATCGGAAGTTCCGGTCGTGGTGTATGTGTCACCGAGTGGCGCCCAGGCCGCATCGGCGGGGTTCTTTATTCTCATGGCGGCGGATATCGCCGCGATGGCGCCCGGAACCAATACCGGAGCGGCCCATCCGGTCAGCGGCGGAGGAGAAGACATCACCGGCGTCATGGGCGAGAAGGTGGAACAGGACGCTGCGGCGACGATTCGATCGCTGGCCACTCGCAATGGAAGAAACGCTGAATTAGCGGAAGCGGCGGTGGTAGAAAGTCGCTCGTTCACTGCGGACGAAGCTTTGAAGGAGGGCCTCATCGAGCTGATCGCCGACGATCTGCCGGCCTTGCTCGAGGCGATCCACGACCGCGAATTGTCCGGAGAAGGTGAGGAGTCCTCGAAAATGCGAACCGCTGCAGCCGAGATCAGGACTCTTGAAATGTCGACCGTTCAGAAAATCCTTTCGACGATCGCACATCCAAACATCGCATACATCCTCATGACCCTGGGCGGGCTGGGACTTTATTTCGAACTTTCGAACCCGGGTGCGATCCTCCCGGGGGTCATCGGGGGAATCTGTCTAATCTTGGCCTTTTTTGCGCTCTCCGTCTTGCCGGTGAACTCTGCTGGAATCGCGCTGATTATCTTAGCGGTTATTTTCTTCATAGCTGAGATCAAGGTCACGAGCTACGGCATGCTGACTGTGGCCGGACTGATCTCGATGGTGTTAGGGTCGATGATGCTATTTAAGAGTGTGGATCCTGCAGTCAGAGTCAGCATGAGTCTCATCATTAGTGCAGCCCTTTTTACTGCCGCCGTGGTTACGTTTCTCGTCACCATGGTCATTCGTACCCACGGTCGCCAAGTGCAGACCGGGATCGAGGGCTTGGTGAATCGATCCGGAGTGGCGCGGACGGACTTGACCCCTCAGGGTAAGGTATTTGTTCATGGAGAGATTTGGAACGCCGTGGCAGAGGAATCGGTCGCAGCAGGTACTCCGGTTCAAGTTGTGGCGGTTGAAGGGATGCGCTTACGAGTGCGGGCGGAAGCTTAGCTCAACCATGGTCATGCAAGGAGAAAAATGAAATGAGTATTCCTCTGGGATTTCTGATTTTCGCAGGTCTCTTCCTCATCAGTCGCTGGATCCGGATTCTAAAGGAATATGAACGGGCCGTGGTGTTTAGGCTCGGTCGTATCCGGGCGCGGCCTGAGGGACCGGGATTGGTCTGGATTCTCTGGCCTATCGATAAGGTCGTCATAGTGTCGATGCGGACAGTGGTGCACGATGTGCCCTCTCAGGATGTCATTACCCGAGACAACGTTTCAGTGAAGGTGAATGCCGTCGTCTATTTTAGAGTCGTCGATCCGATCAAGGCGATTATAGAAGTCGAAAACTATCTGTACGCGACGAGCCAGATGGCGCAGACAACCCTGCGTTCGGTCTTGGGGCAGGCTGAATTGGATGAACTCCTGTCTGAGCGCGATAAGCTCAATGAGCAAATGCAGTCGATCATCGACGCTCACACCGATCCTTGGGGAATAAAGGTCTCCTCAGTGGAAGTCAAACATGTCGACCTACCGCAGGAGATGCAACGGTCCATGGCCCGCCAAGCCGAGGCTGAGCGCGAGAAGCGCGCCAAGATCATTCACGCCGAAGGCGAGATGCTGGCCTCGAAGCAGCTCGCCATTGCGGCCGATACCATCAGTCAGAACCCGACGGCTCTTCAACTGCGGTATTTGCAAACCCTTACCGAGATTTCTGCCGAGCACAATTCGACGATTCTTTTCCCGTTGCCAATCGATCTGCTGAAGGCCTTTAGCGGTGAGAAGAAAGACTCTTAGTCTGATGAGGTCTGTCGACGCGACCAGATCGAAACTGGAGCCGAGCGATAATTGAGCGAATCACCAGAGTCCAGTTACTACGAAATCGCCTTGAGCAATCGACAGGTGCTCATCATGTTCGTGGTGTTGCTGAGTTGCATGGTCGTTGCCTTTCTGTCGGGTGTATGGATCGGGAACAAGAATCCCGACGACATTCAGCCTCAGCTTGCCGAGGCTGCCGAAGCTTCTCAGCAGTCGCCGACTGAGCAGCTCGGTGAACTGAATTTCTTCTCAGATCAGCAAGATTCGCCTCCTACGGAACCTCCTTTGGCTCAAGTGGCCGAGGCGGCGCGACCCGATACGACCCTCCGTGAAGAGGTCGGCCGGAACCTTCAGGTGCAGTCCTCGCCAGCTACCCCTCCTGTGAAAACACTTCTCGAGAAGCCCGAAGCTTTTCCCGCGACTGAGCCGTCAAGTACCTCAACGGCGGCGAGTCTCGTTACAGATGGTCCTTTTGTGATTCAGGTCTTCTCGTCGAGAGATCAAATTCAGGCGGACCGCTTGGTGAACAAGTTGGTCAACGGTGGATACCCGGCTTTCGCAATCTCTGAAGATGTCGAGGGGAACACCGTATATCGGGTCAGAATAGGTCCCTACCAAGATCGGCGTCGAGCCGAACAGGTCGCTGTTCTCGTCAAGAAGTCCTTCAAAGTCGACACCTGGATCACCCGCTGAGTCGCGTTGGGCAAATGCGACCCGGTCGCAGGAGCACAGAGTTGGTAGTTCTCCTTCTGAGCGGTGTCCTTTGGGCGCAGTGCTTCGGTAGGGTCCCCCTGGTTGTTGCACCCTGGTTCTGCCTGGTGCCCCTCCTCTTGGCATTCGAGGCAGGGTCGGCTCTGCGGCATGGCTTCCTTTTTGGTATTTCGTTTTGGATGGCGTCGGTCTATTGGATTGCGCCGACCCTCGAGACTTTCGGCCAACTCCCGCCATGGCTGGCCGGGGCTTTGCTGGTTCTCGGCTGTGCCTACCTGGCACTCTACTCGGTGCTTTTTTCCTGGGCCGGACTTCGCCTGTGGCGCGCCGGGAAGTGGTTGGCACTTCTCGGCATTCCGGCGGCATGGGTAGGGGTGGAATGGGTGCGCACTTATTTACTCAGTGGCTTCCCTTGGAATCTGGCGGCCTACGCCGGAGTTGAGCTGCCCGGTGCGCTGGGACTCTCCGGGATCGTGGGAGCTTACGGAGTCTCGTATCTGCTCGTATTGGCAAACACCGGCATCGCCATGGCGTGGCGAAGTAGAAGTTGGCGACTTGCGGTTTGGGTCGTCGGTTCGTGCCTCGTGGTTTTGGTTTGGGGTGGCCGCTGGTCCACCCACGCGAACCTCGAGAGCCGTAACGTCCGGTCGATCGACGGCTTGCAGGTGCGCGTCGTCCAACCGAACATCGACAACATGATCGCCTACGACGCCAGCCTGGTACAGGAGAACTACTCCAAACTGCAGCGGCTCTCCCTCGGGGCATGCGATGAACAGGACGCGCTGATCGTCTGGCCGGAGAGTGCGGCTTGGCCGTTTTCCTACGACCGTGATCCAGGGCTGCGGAGAGATATTGCGCGGCTCACCAATCGCGGTTGTGCCGTGATGCTCAATTCGACCGTCGTAGAGTCTGGGAAGTTCTTCAATGCGGCCCTGCTGGTAACCCCGGGGGGAGAGGTCTTTCGGTATCGAAAACGGCATCTCGTTCCCTTTGGTGAATTTGTCCCGTTCGCCAATGCTCTGCCGATGATCAAACGACTTGCCCGCAATGCCGGGGACTACTCGTCCGGTCGAGAGGCCACCACTCTGCCCCTGGGGCGCGATCAGATCGGTCCGGCAATATGCTACGAAGTCACCTTTCCGGCGGAAGTAGCTGATCAAGTGCGAGCCGGAGCCTCACTGCTGGTCACGTTGACCAACGACGCGTGGTATGGGGACACTACGGCGCCCTGGCAGCATTTCAGGGCCGCCCGCTTTCGAGCCGCTGAGAATCAACGTCCCCTGATTCGGGCTGCCATCACCGGAGTTTCAGGGCTCATCTCTCCGACTGGAGAGGTACAACAACGGCTGGGAGTGGGTGAGGAGGGCGTCATCAGAGGCGTGGTTTTCGGCCAGACGGGACTGACACCATTTAGTAGGTACCCTGGGGCCGTGCCGCTGCTATGCTTGGCGTTCAGCGGTTTGGCTCTCTTCATTTCAAGCAGGAGATAGAATGCGGTGTTGACAGCGGAAAGACAGACTCAAATAGATCAGCTCGCTTCTCAATTGGATGTGCTTCGGGGGTATCTTTGAAGAAGCAGGGATTGAGACACAGCTGGCGGCACTCGACCGCCTAATAGAGAATCCTGATTTTTGGAACGACCCAGCGGCGAGCGCTTCGACTCTGCAGAAGCGGCGCGGACTGGAGCGCCAAGTCGAAACTCTGAACAAACTCCGCAGCGATACCGAGGAGCTGGAGACCTGGAAAGAGCTTCTCGGAGAGGATGAAGGTGAAGCCGAGGCAGACCGTTTTCTCAGGGATCTCGCCAGGGAAGTGCATCGTCTGGAGTTTCAGCTCAAGCTCTCAGGGCCGGACGACGATAAGAACGCGATGGTTGCATTGCATCCTGGAGCGGGGGGGACCGAGTCTCAAGATTGGGCGGAAATGCTGCTGAGGATGTACCTGCGTTGGGCCGAACAGAGTGGCTACGAGGTTAAGCTGCTCGATCGTCTGGACGGCGAGGAGGCAGGCGTGAAGAGCGCGACCTTTTCGGTTTCAGGTGCCTACGCCTACGGTTATCTTTCTGGAGAGACGGGAGTCCATCGACTGGTGCGCATCAGTCCGTTTGATTCGCAGAGTCGCCG
>JAZFTL010000305.1:0-2648 GCA_036446675.1 Thermoanaerobaculia bacterium | reverse complement strand
TCTACACTGGTCTCCGTCAGACTCCAGCACAAATTGCGGCAGCTGCGGTTCAAGAGGATGTCGATGTCGTAGGGCTGTCGATACTCTCGGGGGCCCACAATGTTCTCCTGCCTGAGGTGCTCGATCTTCTTGCTGAGCAGGGGGCTGGAGATATGCTGGTTTTTGCAGGAGGCATCATTCCCGATAAAGACATCAAGACGCTGAAGGAGGCAGGGATCGCGGAAATTTTCTTGCCGGGAACCTCGACTGAGGATATCGTCAGCTATCTTGAATCGACTCTAGAGTGAGCGACACTATGACCAAAACCATATTGTTGGCAGACGACAGCTCCAATATACACAGGGTAGTTGAACTGACTTTCTTGGGTGACGACTTTCAACTCGAGACCGTTTTAAGAGGAGATGAGGCGCTCGAGAAATTCTCAGAGATCTCTCCCGATATCGTTATTGCTGACGTACATATGCCGGGAGTATCCGGTTACGAAGTTTGTCGTCAGGTCAAGGCGGCTTCCCCCTCCACTCCTGTGTTGCTGATGGTCGGCGCGCTGGAGTCATTCGACGAAGAAGAGATGTCTGCTTGCGGCGCAGACAATTACCTCAAGAAACCTTTTGACTCGGAACTATTGTTACAGGAGGTCAAGCGTCTCACGGCTTCTTCAGCAGAAGTCACCGAGACCGAAACTTCTACAAGAGATCCGCAGCCTGAGGTTGGAGGCGCATCACCCGACCTGCGGCGGGTGAAGATTGGAAGTCCTGATCCATTTCACTTGAAGGCTCGAGCTTCGGCGCAGAGCATCGGTTTGGAGCCGGCGACAAGTTCCAGCTCAGCCGGGAAAGGCGTCCAGGGGGCGGTTCTTCCGGAGCAAGCGGTCGAGGCGATTGTCCAGCGAGTGATTGAGCGACTTTCAGACCAGGCCGTCCGAGAGATAGCCTGGGAGCTGGTACCGGACCTCGCAGAGGTCGTCATTCGTGATCGGCTTCAGGAGTTGGAGAGCGAGGTCGAGTAGTCAACTGCTCGGCGACTTCGTGGTCGCCGATGTCCCCAAATATTGATCATCCGTTGCAGGACGGCTCCGAAGATCGGTGCCTCGTCGAGAATCCAATGGACAAGAACTTCAACCCCGCTACGTATGAGCGTAAGTGGCAGAAGCATTGGGCTCGAGAGGGATTCTTTCGGGCTCAGGCGAGGTCGGAGCGAGCCAGTTTCTCAATCATGATCCCGCCACCCAACGTGACGGGTAAGCTGCATATCGGTCACGCTCTGCAGTCGACGATTCAAGATTTGTTGGTGCGCTGGAAGCGGATGCAAGGGTTCAATGCCCTGTGGCTTCCCGGAACGGATCATGCAGGCATCGCCACCCAGTTGATGGTGGAGAGACAGCTGGCAAAGGAAGGCGTCGACAAGACAGATCTGGGCCGCGAGGGGTTTCTGAAGCGAGTTTGGGAGTGGAAAGAGGAGTTCCAAGGCAACATCCGCGAGCAACTGGATTTGATGGGGGCGAGCTGCGACTGGGATCGAGAACGGTTCACCCTTGATGAAGGCCTTTCGAAGGCGGTACGGAAGGCATTTGTATCTCTCTACCAAGAAGGGCTGATCTATAGAGCAGAATACATGGTCAATTGGTCCCCGGCTCTCGACACAGCCATCTCCGATCTCGAGGTTGAGATGAAAACCGTGGTCGGTAAGCTCTACCACATCGCGTATCTGGTCGAGGGTACCGCCGAATCGATCGAAGTGGCCACCACTCGTCCTGAAACCATGCTCGGCGACACCGCTGTGGCATATCATCCAGACGATCCGCGCTACCGGCATTTGGCCGGAAAGTCGGCACGTATCCCGCTCGTCGACCGATTGGTTCCCTTTATATCTGACCCGTCGGTTGAGCGGGACTTCGGAACCGGCTTGGTAAAGATTACGCCGGCTCATGATCATGCTGACTTCGAACTGGGTCGTCGGCATGACTTACCTTCAATCCAAGTCATCGATCGGGTGGGCAAGATGACTCCCGCAGCCGGGTCGGAGTTCGCCGGGTTGGATCGCCGAGAAGCGCGATCCAAAATTGTTGAACTCTTGAAAGCCGACGGCAGCCTCAACAAGATCGAAGAGTACAGCCACTCGGTGGGGCACTGCCAACGGAGCGGAGTTCCCATCGAGCCGGTGGTGTCGACTCAGTGGTTCGCTGACGTTTCGGGGATGGCCGCAAGGGGCCTGGAGGCGGTTGAAAAAGGAGATCTAGCATTAATCCCCGACTCGTGGGAGAGCACCTGGGCGCATTGGCTTACGAACATTCGGCCGTGGTGTATTTCGCGGCAGCTCTGGTGGGGTCACCGCATTCCGGCGTGGTTTACCCCGGATGGCGAGATCATCGTTGCAGAGGACGAAGCTGCCGCCCAGAAAATGGCCGGTCAAAAGCGACTGACGCGAGATCCAGATGTCTTAGATACCTGGTTCTCGTCGGCCTTGTGGCCGTTTTCGACTCTTGGATGGCCTGACTCAACAGCCGACCTGAAAACCTTTTACCCGACCGACGTCTTGGTGACGGGGTTCGATATCTTGTTTTTCTGGGTGGCGCGGATGGTGATGATGGGGCTGCACCTCACGAATAGCCTGCCGTTCAAGGCAGTTCATCTCACCGGCTTGGTGCGCGA
>JAZFTL010000304.1:0-6828 GCA_036446675.1 Thermoanaerobaculia bacterium | reverse complement strand
GCTCAGTGAGACTCTTGAGTATTCCTGAAAAATCGCCTCCGAGAACGACGAAAGCAAGCATAACGGCCATCAGAGCTTCGCCGGCAATGAGGCCGGAAGAGACCAAAATACCCGTGTTCTCAGCTGTCGTTTTCTCCTCGTCCGTCGCACCCTGAGCACTCAATCGCCTGTCCAGAAGCCATTTAATGACACCGCCGACAAAGATGGCTGCGGTCGACTCAAACGGCAGATACATTCCAACCGCGATGAGCATCGGTGACGGAGCATTGATTAGGATCAGTCCAATGGCGAGGAACATTCCCACGATGACCAAAGGCCAGGCCATATCTCCGCCGACGATTCCTTTGGCCATAAGGGCCATGAGGCCCGCCTGCGGAGCCGGCAGAGCCGCGGACCCGATCACGTACACCTTATGAAGTGCCATCAGCGGAAACGCTAAGACCACGGCTGCCACGACCACCCCGATGAGCTCTCCGACCTGCATGCGCCAGGGAGTACCTCCCAGAATGTGGCCGACCTTCAGATCCTGCATCATGTCACCGGCGACCCCGGCGGCACAGCACACCACTCCTGCTACCCCGAGGACAGCAGCAATCCCATGCACATCGGTGACGCCAAGAAAGACCATCAGAACTGCTGCGATGATAAGGGCACTGAGAGTCAATCCAGAAATCGGATTATTGGAACTCCCGATAAGCGCCACGAGGTAGCCCGCGACGGCAGAGAACAAGAAACCCAAGATCACCATGACCACAGTCAGAACGATGGCGCCGCCAAGATTCTGAGCAAAATGGTAATACAGGGCGAACGTCGCGATGGCTAAGACTCCAATGCCGATAAATACCTTCTTGAAATCCAAGTCGACTTCTGTTCGCTCGGGGGCCTCGGATCCCGAGGATTTGCCGATATCCCGCAGCGCATTCTTGATTCCGCCGATCAACGAAGTTCTCAGGTTATAGAGCGTGTAAAAGGCTGCAATAATCATCGTGCCCACTGCGAGTGGTCGGATCTGGTTCGACCACACGGAATTGGCCAAATCAACCATCGACTCTCCGGCGCCGAGACTGGACACGAGTGCTGGGTTCAGGAAGAGAGCTAAAGGAACCAGCATCAGCCAGCCCATCACGGCACCGCTAAACAGAACCGCCGACACGCGCATGCCGACGATATAGCCCACTCCGATCAACGCCGGCGAAGCGGCCGGAGTAGCCAACAGCATGCCTCCAATGTATTCCACCTTATTCTGTAGAATCTCCACCGTTGATTTACCGAGCGAAAACCATCGATTCGCACTGTCCTGCACCATCTGCAACCCGTTGGGATTCTTGAAAAACTCCCAAGCGCCCGCCAGGCCCATCGCGCCAAAGACGTACGCCGCCCCGGTTTGCCCACCTTGACCGGCCTTGACAATCTCCGCCGCCGCGACGCTTTCGGGAAACGGAAGATCCGCTTCGACTACCAGCGTCCGGCGCAAGATAATCACAAAGAGAACTCCGAGCACGCCACCGATGATCATGATGAAGGTGCTTTCCCAGTACCGTAGCTCGTCCCAAGCACCACTGATAACAAAGGCGGGAATCGTAAAGATCGCCCCTGCCACCAGAGCCTCACCTACTGAAGCTGTTGTACGAGCAATATTCTCCTCTAGCACAGTGCCACCGAAGACCTTCAAGGCCGCCATCGCGACCACCGCCGCAGGGAAGGTCGCGGCCACTGTAAGGCCCGCCTTCATTCCAAGGTATGCATTCGCGGCTCCGAGCACGATAGCCATCAGTGAGCCGAGCACGACAGCTTTGACGGTTAATTCCGCCATGTTACTCGAGGCCGGAACAAAAGGAACGAACGTCTTCTTCTCCATGAATCCTCCGCTGGAGTGTTGGTGGAAAGTCGATGCAGTCTAGCAGTGCACAGGTAGACTTCGCTACCGGCTCCGTCCGAGTAGATCGCGATTGCACGACCTCACGCCCGCCAGGTGGTGAATAGATCGACAAGTTACCACCCTCTGCTAGAGACCTTCATTCTTCGGATATACAATAGCCCCTCTGAAAGGAGAAACCATGACATTCGTACAAGAACTCGAGCCCACTTCCGTATGGAGCCACTTCGATAGGATCCTCACGATTCCTCGACCCTCAAAGCAGGAGGAGAGGATTCGCGACTATGTAATCGAAGTCGGTGACCGCAATAATCTCGATCACCGGATCGACGCTTCAGGCAACGTGCTCATTCGCAAGCCCGGCACTGAAGGACGCGAGGCAGCGGCGGCGACTATCTTGCAGTCGCATCTCGACATGGTGACCGAGAAGAACTCAGACGTGGAACACGATTTCAACAGCGATCCGATCAAGCCCCAACGCGACGGCGAATACCTCACCGCCACAGGAACGACCTTGGGATCCGACAACGGTATTGGAGTGGCGGCGATGCTAGCCATACTGGAGGACCATGATCTTCAGCACGGCCCACTGGAGCTCCTCTTCACCATGGACGAGGAGACCGGCTTAACCGGCGCCTCGAATCTCGATGCGACGATGCTCTCCGCGAAACGGCTGATCAACCTCGACTCCGAAGAGGAAGGCGCACTCTGCGTCGGTTGTGCAGGCGGTGCCGACAGCGCCCTCACACTGGCAGTGAACTCCGTTCCTAACTCTGCTTCCAACCAGGCGCTTCGAGTCCAGCTCTCCGGCCTCAAAGGTGGTCACTCCGGAGTCGACATCCACCTACAGCGCGGTAATGCCATAAAGCTCTTGAGCCGAGCCCTCAACAAAGCCCTTACCGCTGCGCCCTTTCAGATAGCCCGAATCGATGGTGGCAATATGCACAACGCCATTCCCCGCGAGGCCACCGCGACCCTGGTGTTGGATCGGAGCGATCGCGCCACGATCGAAGACTGCCTTCAGGCCGAGTTTAAAGATATTCGCAGCGAGTTCAGCGCTGCAGAACCGACCATGGAATGGAGTATCACATCGAGTGACTCGGTCAGCGCTTCAGCCACAGTTTGGGACACTCCCTCCACCAAGACTCTCCTTGGACTCGTCGAAGCGCTACCTCACGGAGTCCTCGCCATGAGCCTGGACATTCCCGGCTTGGTCGAGACCAGCACAAACCTATCTACCGTGAAGCTACAGGATGACACGGTCACGATCGCCATGAGTAGCCGTAGCTCGGTCGCATCAGCTCTGGCTGCCCTGCGACAGAGAATACGCGCCACCGCTACGTTGGCCGGAGCTTCGGTCGAGGAAGGCAATGGATATCCGGGCTGGAAACCCGACCTCGGGTCGGAACTGCTCAGGGTTGTCAAAGATCTCCATCTGCGCGAACTCGGTAGCGAACCTCAGGTGGAAGCGATTCATGCTGGGCTGGAGTGCGGCATTATCGGAGAAATGATTCCGGGAATGGACATGATTTCGTTCGGTCCCCAGATAGACTTTCCCCACTCGCCCGACGAACGCGTTCACATCGACTCCGTCGGCAGGTTCTACACCCTTCTCACTCGAACCCTCGAAGAGCTATCGCTACCGGCTTAGAGAGATCAGAATCACCAGCGCTACGAGAAGCTCGGAGTTACTGGAGCCATTGGAATCACTGGAGCCAAGCTTGCAAATCCGCATCGCCGTCTTGGTATCCGGGGCCTCGGGAATGAAGCTCCCACAGGCATTGTTGCGTGAGTTGGCCAAGCACGACGCGGTCGAGAAAATTCATCTGGTTCTATCCAAAGGCGCGAGTCAAGTTCTGCACCACGAACTCGGCCGGAATCAGACTGGAGCCTCCGATCTGTTGAAGTCGGCCGGCATCGACGCCACGAACGAAAAGAAAGTCGCCATCCATCGCGATAGTGCGCTCGATGCGCCCATCGCCTCAGGGTCATATCCACTTGCAGGCACCGTCGTTCTGCCCTGTAGCGCCGGCACTCTGGGGGCCCTCGCAACCGGCTCGGCACGCACCCTCGTACACCGCGCCGGGGCGGTAGCTCTCAAAGAGCGCTGGCCCTTGATTTTGGGCTTTCGAGAGACACCCTTGAGCATTGTCCACATCGAAAACATGCGTCGCCTGGCCTACGCGGGCGCCATACTGCTGCCACCCTTACCGGCGTTCTATATTGGTGGAGAAAACTTCGACAGGTTCGTCGCCCACTACACACTGCGCATCTTCGACCAACTCGGAATCAGAACAACCGGCGCTGAAGGCCTGCGTTGGAATCAAAGTTAATCGGAGAGCTCAACCAGCGCGTTCAACATCCACTCGGGCATCGTTGAAACAAGCGCCGCCTGCAACGACGTTGACATGAGCGGGACACAGGGCGGTTGAGGTCATGCCGTTAAACGATGCCTTGCGCCAAGCTCCTTTAGGCATGGAGACGACTCCGGGGCGCACATGCCGGTCAACCCGGGCCGTGCACTCCACCCTTCCCAGATCGTTGAACACGTGGACCCGACTGCCGCTCACAATTCTTCGCGACAGCGCATCATCTGGGTGGAGCGTAACTTCGAGGCGATCGAGATTGAACTCTCCGAGAGTGCTCGTAATGAGTTTGGAGCTGGCCGGGGAGATCAAGCTCAAAGGATACTCGGTAGAGTTTTGATCGAAGCGGTAAGGACTGGGGCCTAGGACCTTAGGACAGAGGTCGATCTTTCCATCAGCGGTCTGAGGATAGACGGTCTGAAACTGCACCGGACTTGGGCCAGGAAAATCGTAAGTCATCACTCCGGTGGAATTTACTACTCCTCCTAAAGTATTCCCGCGCGACTTCACAGAGCGCGCTGCGAGCGCCACCGTCTCTTCGTCCGAGCGCAAGAACGCCGCCTCAGACCAACCCATTCGACGGCCCAGTGCACCGAAGACCTGACCATTCGACCGCGCTTCACCGCGCGGCGAAATGACCGGTTTGACCGCGCCGACGACATAACTTCCATACCCTAGCCTCAAGTCGTTCCCTTCAAGGAAGGTGACCGCAGGGAGAACGAAGTCAGCGTACATCGCGGAATCGGTCATCACCTGTTCGATAACCACCGTAAACAGGTCCTCTCGTTCGAGTCCTCGAAGTACGCGCGCCTGATCCGGCACCGTAACCGCCGGATTCGCGTTGTAGACAAAGAGCGCTTTGATAGGTGGATCCAGTTCCGGGTCGAGGAGCTGCTCCCCAAGCTGCGTCATGTTGAGCCGGCGCGTCGAGAGATCGATCTCGCCGATCACCGCAGCTCGATCAAACTGGGCAGCGCCGCTATTACTCATGGTGTAGCCGCCGCCTCGAACCGCGAACTTACCGAGCAGGGCTGGAATCGCCAGCACTGCCGCAACCGCCTGACCGCCGTTGCGATTGCGTTCCAGGCCCCAACCACACCTAATAATTGCAGGGCTGGACCGCGCATAGACCAAAGCCAACTGTTGGAGCGCTGAGGCATCCACTCCCGCGACTTCAGCAGCACGCGAGAATGTCCAGTTTCGAGCCTCTGCAAGGAGTCCTTCGACCCCTTTCGCCTGCTTTTCCAAGAAACTCCCGGCGAAAAACCCGTTACGTTCCCAATGATTGATGAGGGCCAACGCCACAGCCAAATCGGTTCCGGGAAGCACGGGAAGATGCAAGTCCACCTCTGAATCTGAGAAGTTCCGGCGCGGATCGATGACCGCAATAAAAGCGCCATTCTTCTTGGCCTGTCTTAGATGGGGCACCAGATGAATGTTAGAGACCTTTGGGTTGGCTCCCCAAATTAAGATGCACTCCGCGTTGGAATAGTCTTCGAAGGCAACTCCCGGCATCTTGCCGTACATCGCGGTTGCCACCGCCGTCGTCGGAGCTGCGCAGATCGTCTTGGCGAGCCGTGAGGCCCCCAGCTTCGAAAAGTAGAGCGCGTCAACCAGGCTGTCGGTGACCACGCCGTTCGAGCCGCCATAGTGATAGGGCAAGATCGCTTCGCCGCCGAACTCGGAACGGACCGACCTCAATTTCGCAGTGATTTCGTCTAGGGCGACATCCCAACCGATCGACTCATACTCGCCTGAGCCTTTTGGTCCGACTCGACGCAAAGGGTGTAAGAGACGCTCTGTGTGCTCGACGCGGCGGTTGAATTTAGCGACTTTGTCGCAAATGAATCCAGCCGTATCCGGGTTCGCATCACCGGCTTCGATCCGATCAATCTGATCATCCTGCACATGAACTGCCAGCGAGCAGGTGTCCGGGCAGTCCATGACACACGTTGTCAGGCGAATTTCGACGGGCACTCTTTCGATCTCCTAGGCGGGGTCTGTGGCACAACGCGCCAAATCGCCGGAGAGACGCTGCTAGCCTGCGGCAGCTACCGCAGTTGACGCCTCTTCAGCCAAAGATCTCTCCTTGAGCCGTTGCTCGCGGTACTCCATCGCTTTGTCGGCTAGACCGGTCTCGACCGCGGTGCCAACCTCAATCCCTTGCTCGGCCGCGAAGTCACGCAGTTGCTGAGTAATCTCCATCGAACAAAACTTAGGCCCGCACATCGAGCAAAAATGCGCCACCTTCGCCGTGTCCTGGGGCAAGGTCTCATCGTGGAAGGCCCGTGCCGTCTCAGGATCGAGAGCCAGGTCGAATTGGTCTTCCCAACGGAACTCGAAACGCGCCTTGGAGAGTTCGTCGTCCCATTCTTGAGCGCCTGGATGCCCCTTGGCAAGATCGGCCGCATGCGCCGCGATACGATAGGCAATAAGCCCCTGTTTCACGTCCTCTTTGTCGGGTAGGCCGAGGTGCTCTTTAGGAGTCACGTAGCAGAGCAGCGCCGTCCCGAACCAACCGATCATGGCAGCGCCGATAGCGCTGGTAATGTGATCATAGCCCGGAGCGATATCGGTAACCAGCGG
>JAZFTL010000303.1:0-2500 GCA_036446675.1 Thermoanaerobaculia bacterium | reverse complement strand
GTGGATGGATTTGTAACACTTACCCAAAAAAGATTGACGCAGGGAGATGCTACTGTATGCTGAGGTGAAAGGCCCACTTATGAAGGTTGTCTCGATTGCAGCAGCCGTTATTTACACCGCATTGATTTTCGTCATTCCCCGTTGGACAGGCGCTCTTGCCGATATCCTCAATCTATTCCTCGGCATCTTGACGGGTGTGGTCTGGTTTGTCGTGCTCCTATGGTCCATGGGTACCCTGAGGGACACTGAATAGAGAATCGATTGCGGGGGAGAAATCAGGAGGGTGAGGAGGCAGGCGATCTTACTCGGCTTGCTGGCATGCGCGTTCCTGGGGCGGGTGCTGGGCCAGGTCGCTGTTGCGCTCCTTGAGCCCGACTGGTTGCCCCCCATGCAGGACTGGTACTCGGGTCTGCTCCCCTACTCGATCCTACTCCTTATTCAGGTAGCCCTATTGGCACTTCAGGCACGCATTTCCTGGGACCTCTGGCACGGATCCGGATTTTTCACCCAACGCTATCCACGCTTTGGTTTTGGGCTCGGCTGGTTCAGCTACGGATACTTCGCGGTTATGGTGATCCGCTACGTGATCACCATGGCCTTCTTCCCGGAACGGCGCTGGTTGGGCAGCGGTACGATTCCCATCGTTTTCCATTGGGTCCTGGCCGCCTATCTCTTGACCTGGAGCCGCTTCCACAACCCATCCCACGGAGGTCTACATGCTGACACGACGTGAATTACTCAAACGGGCCACTCGGGCCGGAATCGCCGCTGCACTGATGCCGGCTGCCTGCACCGTACCGCCTCGAGAGCCAGACGGCGTCTGGGTCAACGACGTCCATTCCCAGCTCAATCGTACCCGTGTGCTGGGTATCGAGCGTCCCACAAATATCGAGGCCCTGAAAGCTCTTGTGGTTCGAGCTGGCAACCAGGAGCGCAGTATTTCCGTCATGGGGGGCCGTCACGCCATGGGAGGACAACAGTTCGGCAGCGACACCTTCCTCATCGATATGAATGGCATGCAGGGTATCCACGAGTTTGACGCGCAGAAGGGCGAGGTCGAGATCGGTGCGGGAATGCAGTGGCCGGAATTGATTGCGGAGTTGCTGGAACTTCAGCGCGGCCGTGAGCGCCCCTGGGGAATTGTCCAGAAACAGACCGGCGCCGACCGCCTCAGTATCGGCGGTGCGCTGGCGGCTAACGTGCACAGTCGTGGCCTAAGTTACCAGCCCATCGTGCAAGACGTGGAAGCCTTCACCCTCATCGACGCAAGAGGCGAAATCCTCCGTTGCAGCCGTCAGGAAAATACCGAGCTCTTTCAATTGACCATCGGTGGCTACGGCCTCTTTGGTGTCATTGCCACCGTGCGACTCCGACTGGCGCCCCGACAAAAGATCGAGCGGGTGGTTGAGGTGACCGATGTTTCAGGCATCGCCAGCCGCTTTGAGGAACGCATTGAGCAGGGCTTTCTGTTCGGAGACTTCCAGTATTCAACCGACGTCCAATCGGAGTCGCTGCTCCGGCAAGGCGTCTTCTCCTGTTATCGACCCGTGGACCCTGATACACCGGTGCCGGAATCCCAACACGCTCTCAGCCGTGACAACTGGTTGAGTCTTCTCGAGCTGGGACACCTGAACCGGGCCGAGGCTTTCAATCAATACTCCTCGTATTATCTGGGGACCAACGGCCAGGTCTACTGGTCCGATACCCATCAGCTCTCCACCTACATTGACGACTATCATTTCGAGCTGGGCAGACGAATCGGTGCGCTGTCGGAGGGCACGGAAATGATCACCGAGATTGACGTCCCTCGTAACGCCCTGGCCCCTTTCCTGGAGGAGGTGCGAGCGGACTTTATCGACAACAATGTCAACCTGATTTATGGGACCATCCGGATGATTGAACGCGACGACGAGACTTTCCTGGCCTGGGCCCGAGAACCCTGGGCCTGTATCATCTTCAATCTGCACACCGCCCATGACGCCGAGTCACTGGATCGAACGGCCGAACACTTCCGAAGACTGATCGAGAGAGGCCGTGCTTACGGTGGCACCTACTATTTGACCTACCACCGCTGGGCAACGCGCGATCAACTGCTGGCCTGCTACCCGCGATTTCCGAAATTCCTTCAGTTAAAACTCCAACACGATCCGCAGGAGCTTTTCCAGAGCGACTGGTATCGCCACTACCGCGCCCTCTTCTCCGGCTGAGCGAAGCAGGCGTTGAGACTTTGGGTCTCGGATCAGTGCTCTTCAGTGGTCGTCTCTGCCCAACTGGGATGCGGAGCCATGAAGACCAGACAAATCAAACGCTGGTTGCTGGTATTTTCCACTCCATGAAGCTCATCCGAGAAGGCACAAGTGATTTCTCCCACCCTGAGTATTCGCGTTTCCTGGCCGATGGTGAAAGAGCCTTCGCCTTCAGCGACGTAGTAGATCTTGTCGTTCCCTTCATGGCTATGGATTTTCTGCATCTGCCCAGGTTCCAGACAATAGATGTCGCA
>JAZFTL010000302.1:0-3555 GCA_036446675.1 Thermoanaerobaculia bacterium | reverse complement strand
AGCGCAAGCCGTCATCAAATTTCCCCAGAGTGCTCCGGCCCATGCTTTCTATGGCTTGGCCGCTGCCTGCGACAGCGACCTATCCAGGGCGAGAGTCGAGCTCGAGCGCTCATTAGAGCTCAATCCAGATCAAGAGACCTTGCGTCGGACCCTGGCCGAGTTGGCGAACCAAGTCGAGTGATGCAGTGAGCTAAAATGCTCTACACTACGTATAAGAACTAGTAATGCCACGAAAATCACTGTTCGTGCTGCTGCTCACTCTTCTCTGCCTTCCTGTAGAGGGCATGGATCGGGGTCGCATCCTGCTGGCGAGAGCCAAGATCGAGAAAGGCCAGTCCCTTCTCAAGCAGTCAAAATATGAGCACGCCGAGAGGGCCTACCGAGCAGCGATCGAGTACGAACCCACCATCCCGACAGGGTATTTGGGCCTTGGCGCAGCCCTGGTAGGGCAAGAAAAGTTCAAGCTGGCCGTTGAGGTGCTTTCCGAAGCGGAGCAACGCTTCGTCGCTTGGGAGCTGATGGTCACCGCTGTCGATCTACAACGGCAGCAAGTTACCGAACGGCAACTGCGGAGCATCAGAGAGATCGCAGCAGCAGCAGCCTTAACAAACAGGGTGGGCCCTGGAGGCTCTCCTCAGCAAGTAGCCTTACTCAACCAGAATAAGATAAGTAAAGAGCAGTTCCTAGTGCGCGAACGCTG
The DNA here is from genome assembly GCA_036446675.1 of Thermoanaerobaculia bacterium. Lineage (GTDB taxonomy): Bacteria > Acidobacteriota > Thermoanaerobaculia > Multivoradales > JAHEKO01 > JAZFTL01. The sequence continues at coordinate 2,855 of JAZFTL010000302.1, read as the reverse complement.
GCCCCTCGAAGGCATCGGGTCGATACCGGCTCAGGTGTTCTATCTGGAAGGGATTGCCTACCTGCGAAGCAACCGACCAGTCTTGGGAATAGAAGCTCTGGAGACCTGTCTCCTGATCGACAAGGCACACGGACTCGCGAACTACAATCTGGCTGTGGCTCTGTTCTCACAAGGTCAATATACGGAAGCAAACGATCATTTGCAGCTAGCCTTAAAAGCCGGCGTTGAGCCCCATCCTCAGTTTGTCCTCGACCTCGAAGGGGCCCTCGGCTAACATTCGGTTGGCGATCCTAGATCATCAAGGAGTCGGAGTCAGCCATCTGGCAGCGCCGCCCCATGGTCGATCACTCGCCTGCCCGCCACGGTAGCGCTCGAGAGTGTAGGTTAGGTGGCGAAGCTGCGAAGCGGTGGCCTGCCGTCGCGAGGATTCGAGCACCTCTTGCTGAATCGAGACCGCCTCTTCGAAGCGTTCCGATGCCGCCAGGGCAATGGCGAGGATCTCCAGGTTCTCCATGTTCTTGTTCCTCCGTACCAGATCCTCGGCTAGTCGAAGGGCTCGTTTACTGTCTTGTGTGGTTCTCGATGGTGATGTTGCGAGCAGCCGGGCCAGCGGCCCTAGAAACTCCGGCCGGTCGGGGTGAACTCGGGTGGCCTCCTCCAGCTTGATATGTGCTTCGGAGTAGTTCCCCTGGGCAATCAAGGCGAGTGCTTCGAGATAGCGTGCTTGAAAGAAGCTGGGTGATATTTCGAGGGCCCGGTTGAATCGCTCGGCCGCACCCACGTAGTCTTCCAAGCGCATCAGGACAGCGCCAAGCCGGAAATTAGCTTTAACATTGACCGAATCTTTCTCCAGCGCTACTTGGTAGTATCCCACTGCCTTGTCCAGATCGCCCCGCTTCTCAAAGATATTGCCCAAGTTGAAGTAGGCAAAGAACGACTCGGGATCGAGGCGTAGGGCTTCCCGAGCGGCTCGTTCTGCTTCGTCGTAGGCACCCCGATCAGCGAGCACCACGGCCAGATTGAGGTGGGCCCGTGGATTGTCGGGGTTGAGGACGATGGCTCCCCTGTAGGCCTGTTCAGCCAGACCCAGTCGGTCGGCCTTAATCGCCTGAGCAGCGGTGGTCAGATACATCTCGGAACTGACGCTGCGCGAACCTACTTCACGTAGCAACGGATCGACCAGAGTGACCTTGATCTGACCCACCAGTGCCGCATGTTCGCGCGCTTTGTCGATCTCTCCCAAATTTCGAAAGACGAGGACAAGAGGAGTGTGCAGCCGATTCGCTGCAGGCTGGAGGGTCAGCGCCTTCTGGTAGTGCTCTGCCGCCCTAGCGTACTCTTCACTCGCCAGAGCGATCCTTCCCAAGGCTGCGTGGACGGTAGCCTCCAGATCCTCTTGGTCGATGATCTTCTCCAGCAATGTTCTAGCGGCATCGAACTCCATTCTCTCAATGCGGACCTGGGCTAGCCGCAAGGTAGCAAGAGAGTGTTCCGCATCCTTCCCGAGCACTGTTTCGTACTCTGCCATCGCCAGCTGAAGACGTCCTGAATCTTGATACAAAAATCCCAACAGATAAGGCCACTGAAGATCAACGGGATCTAGTCGTGCCGCGTTTCGATAACAGCTCTCGGCGACTTCAAAGGAGTGGTGAGCGTGAAAGATCTTACCCGTCTCTCCATACAAGCGCGCCTGGTCGCCTGTAGTTGCCTCGGGATTCTCAAGGACCTGAAGCAATGCCAATCGCGCCGCCGTCAAGCTCTCACGAACCCCCTCTTCCAGTCCGTCTAGACTCGGTTCCGGAATGAGTTCCTGGGCTCCACCAAAACTACCCGCGAACTCGACAAGTGCCAGAACGACCGCAGCAGCAAGAGCACCTGGAACGTCATGATGCTTCATCAGCCGCCGGCTCCATGATCGACCTCAGTGCTCTGAATAAGAGTAATGATCCTCTGTAATGGGAGATCGCTCCAAACTTCACTCGTGCCGTCCGTCCACGTCACTGTGAGGTCACTGATCTGCGTCGCCCCATCAAGCCCTACCAGTATCTCGGGAGAGTTGGCTGATGCATAGCTCCCGTCAACCCGTGGCCGACGCCACATCGGTCGTCTCCCTTCTCGGTGGATCAAGACTCGCGACCCGAGAAGCCCTAATCCGGACTTCCCAGAGGCATCCAGGTGCAAGCCTAGCCAGCTAGAAGTATCTGCCGCGGTGTTTCGCAGAAGCCGGACTGGGCCGTTGTTGTTGCAAATGACAACGTCCGTATCGCCATCGTTATCCAAATCTCCGAAGGCCGCACCGCGGCTAACGTCGGACATTTGGAACGCAGCGCCGGCTTCCTGGCTGATCTCTCGGAACGATCCATCGCCGATATTGCGAAAAATTTGGTTGGTTTGATGTAGAGGATATGGATCATTCTGCAGGGCCAGAGCTTCGATTCTCTGTACTGCACCATTGACGATCAGGAGATCCAATCTACTATCGTTGTCGAAGTCGATCCAACCGGTGCCAAACGATGTGTATGCAAGGCTCGGAGCAGCCAAGCCGGCCACGAGGGTCTTATCCGAAAACCATCCCTCGCCTTGATTAACATAAATCGTGTTTGTTTGCCGGCGGAGGTGGGTCACAAAAATATCCTCGTCGCCATCATCGTCGAAGTCTGCCGCATCGACCCCCATGCTTGCCTCAGGCGCCCCACTCTCGTTGACAGCAACCCCTGCAATCACCGCCTCGTTCTGAAAATGGCCGTCTTGCTGATTCATCCAAAGCTGGTTAGGGAGTTGATCGTTCGCAACGTAGATGTCGAGCCACCCATCCAGATTGAAGTCGAGCGTAACCACTCCCAACGTGCCGCCAA
>JAZFTL010000301.1:0-7779 GCA_036446675.1 Thermoanaerobaculia bacterium | reverse complement strand
TTAATTGAATGATCACGTTCCTGGGGCCTACAACAAATGCTTGATCTCGGCGTTCCCCAGAGGGCTCTTCGCGGTGATGATCAGAGCACCTTTGCCCTTGCGTACTGCAGGTAATGCGACGCTCAGCTCGGCTACACCCCTCTTGTCGGTCCGCCCCTCAGCGAGCAATAACGGTTCTGCGACAGTAGAAATGAAATTAATCAATACCGAAGCGCCCAAAATGGGTCGCCCACCTGGATCCGATAAGGTTCGAAAGGCAAACTTGACGTCGCTGCCCAAAACCAGATCATCATCTGAGTCCATGACGAGCCTGAGATGTTCGTGCTCTTCTTCCGTTGTCAAGTAATCCAGAATTACCTCATCGAGACTGAGCAAGGGCTCGATCTCTGGAGTCGTAGCGTGGGGAGGCTCCACGACTGGAGCTACCTCCGCGTTCACTTCTGCGATCTCAGAATCGGAGGCCGTCGCAGCCTGCTGCGGAGGGACAGAGTGACCAGTTGGAGGTGGTGAAGATTGCTGCTGCTTCTTGCCGGTCAACTTCTCAAACTGCTGATCAACCTTGCCCAGCCTAATCTCAGCAATCATCGCCCGATGCTGATCCTCGAGAGCCTTGCTGATCACCTGCGGACTCGGCTCTCCCTCGACCAAATCTCGATAGCTTCGCTTGCGACGCACCACGACCATCCCACCGACAAAGATCAGCGTCTCGACCCATGCGGCGGGCAAACCCTTATCTTCAGTCTGCACGTGAAAAACCGTGCCCCGGTGTTTGACGTCTGTGTTGTACCCAGTGATCATAACTGCGTTCGCCACCCTGCGAGAGGACAGAGCAATAGCATAGTCTCGCGGATCATATTCTAGGCTATTTCTTTTCGACCTGGAAACCCGTGGCATCCGGCCCGTCATTCAACTTCGGTCTTGATGAACGTTCACCGCCATGTAAGAATATCAGGCTACGCAAGCTCTTGCGGATTGATCCCGCATTCACTAGAAAACCCAGTGCATTTAAGGAGAGAGTATGACGCAGTCTACCGATGAAGGAACAGCCACACAAGCTTCTCTTGTGAACTTCGAGGTTCGACAAGGTGTCGCCTACCTAACCCTGAACGACCCCCCTGCCAACACGTATACGCATGAAATGATGAAGGACTTGGATAGCGCGATCTTGGCGGCGCGTTTCGACAAAGACGTCCACGTAATCGTCCTTACCGGTCTCGGCGAAAAGTTCTTTTGCGCCGGAGCCAATATCAACATGCTGCAAACCTCGGATCCCTACTTCAAGTACTACTTTTGCCTCCACGCCAATGAGACTCTGAATCGACTCGAGCAGACTCCAAAACTGGTCATTGCGGCTTTGAACGGGCATACCGTCGGCGGGGGGCTGGAAATCGCCATGGCAGCCGATCTGCGCATTGCGAGAAAGGACGCGGGTCGAGTCGGGCTTCCCGAAGTCAATCTCGGGGTGCTGCCGGGGACCGGCGGAACGCAGCGACTGGCTCGGTTGATCGGAAAGACTCGAGCAATCGAGCTGATGGTCACGGGTAAGCTCTTGACTTTTGAAGAGGCTCAGGACCTCTCGATCGTCAACATGATCATGGAAGGCGACGACTTCGCCGACCAGATTCATGAATACGCCAAGCAGTTCTGCCCGCCCAACAAGGCAGCCAAAGCAGTCGGCCGCATCAAGAGAGCGGTGCAGTCGGGTACCGAGGTGCCATTTGAAAGCGGATTATCCATGGAGCGGGAGATGCAACAGCTGCTCTTCCAAAGCCCCGATGCCCGCGAGGGTCTGGACGCCTATGTCGAGAAGCGGCAGGCTCGGTTCACCGGCATCTAGCGAAGCTTCGCCTCAAACCGACGAGAAGGAGAGAGTGAGCCTCTCAGGTGGAGCGTCGAGTCCTTGGACTGGATGGCATCTCACATCATCCTTTGTCATCCCGACTGAAGGCGGCGTAGCCGCCGCAGCGGAGGGATCTGGGCGGGGGACTTATCACTAAGAACGCGAAGGTTAGTATGCCACCCATCCCCCAGATTCCTCGCTCTCGCTCGGAATGACAAGAGAGGACTGCTCTTGGAACTCAAAAACTTGACTCAGACGTTAAGATGTCACGCCGCAGGAGATACCTAGGCATGTCACACTTGCCCGAGCCTCTCGTCCTTGTCGGTCCTACACGTACGCCGATTGGTCGATTCGGCGGAGCGCTCTCGACGCTCTCTGCTGCGGACCTAGGCACGGCGGCCGCACGGGCGGCTCTCGAACGAGCCGGAGTCGAAGCCCATGACGTCGACCAAGTGATTTTCGGTCACGCACGGCAAGCGGGGGGAGGGCCGAACACGGCTCGACAGATCGCTTACAGAGCGGGAATTCCCGTGGATCGCACTGCCTTCACCGTCAACCAGGCCTGCGGGTCAGGCCTTCAGGCAGTGCTCTGTGCGGCTCGAGCGATCCGTCTTGGAGAGGCCGAACTCATTCTCGCCGGCGGCACGGAGAGCATGTCCAACACCCCCTACCTACTGCCCCGTGCCCGTTGGGGTTACCGGCTGGGCCACGCCGAAGTCATCGACGGAATGTACCAAGATGGCTTCAATGATCCGCTCTCAGAACTGGTTATGGGAGAGACCGCTGAAGAGCTCGCCACAGAGTCTGGGATCGATCGCCTCGCGGCGGACGGCTACGCGGCACGCAGTCAAAGCCGCTACCAGGCAGCCGTGAAGAACGACCGGTGGTCGCCAGAAATCACCCCTCTCACGGTTGAAACGCCTGAAGGTTCACGAGTGATTTCCGAAGATGAACATCCTCGAGAAGGTGTCACCGTCGAGTCTCTCGCCAAGCTCAAGACGGTATTTCGAAGCGGCGGTACCGTCACCGCTGGAAACGCCTCCGGAATTACCGATGGGGCCGCAGCGCTCATCGTCACCACCGAGGCTCTGGCCAACCGCTTGAACATCAAGGCAGCCGGTCGCCTGCTCGACTGGGAGGAGGTGGGCGTCGATCCAAGAATCATGGGAATCGGGCCTGTTCCTGCGGTTCAGAAACTCTTGGAAAGGAATCGACTTGCCTACAGCGATATCGATCAGGTCGAGATAAACGAAGCCTTCTCGAGTCAAGTATTAGCCTGCTTGAAGGAGCTTGCTTTCGACGAAGACAGAGTGAACCCTGACGGTGGTGCGATCGCCCTCGGACACCCCATCGGCTGCACCGGGACCCGTATCCTGGTTTCGCTTCTACATGGGCTCGAGATGCGCTCCGGACGCCTGGGTGTGGCGACTCTGTGCGTGTCGGGAGGCCTAGGGATCGCGGCACTGGTCGAGCGGGTCGACCAGCTCGATGAGATCGAGCCAGGTGCGGATTGAGTTCAACCACCTACCAAGCACCGACGTTGGAGTCGTAGCTAGAGCAGTCTCTCGCGACTCAGTTCCTTGATAACCACCCCCAATCAACCGATCAAAAGGAGTGTTACCAGTGCCTTCAACCATCCTTATCGAAACTGTCGACCGCGTTGTTGTGCTCACGGTGAATCGCCCAGAAAAGCTCAACGCCCTGAATGAGCAAGTACGTTCTGAGGTGCTCGAAGCCCTCGCTCAGTTGGAGACTGACGACTCAGTAGGTGCCCTTGTCATCACCGGCGCTGGGGACAAGGCGTTCATCGCCGGCGCAGACATCAGTGAGTTTGAAGGCCGCTCGCCCATGGATCAGCGATACGCCATGCGTCAACCTCGGATTTTCGACGCCATGGCCGCTTTTCCAAAACCCGTTATCGCCATGATTAACGGGTTTTGCCTCGGAGGAGGATGTGAGTTGGCGATGTCGTGCGACATCAGAGTCTCCTCGGATCGCGCCAAGTTGGGTCAGCCGGAGATCAACCTCGGCCTTATTCCAGGCGGTGGAGGTACCCAAAGGCTACCTCGTCTCGTCGGCTCCGGTCATGCCATGCGCTTGATTCTCTCGGGCGAGATGATCGGGGCAACCGAGGCACAACAGATTGGCCTCGTTGACTTAGTGGTACCTCACGATGAGTTGAGAGCAGAAACCTTGAAGCTCGCCGGAAAGATCGCCGCAAAGAGTCCGCTCACTCTCAAGCTTGCCAAGCAGGCGATCAGAGCAAGCCAACGGCTTTCGATTGAGGACGGACTTCTCTACGAACGGGATCTCTTTTGTCTCTGCTTCTCCACCGAAGACATGAAGGAAGGAGTCAAAGCTTTCTTGGAGAAGCGTCCGGCTGACTGGAAGGGCCGGTAGAGTCCTCCAACCAATCTGCGTTCACTGCGGCGGAACCGGCTTCGAAGGCGGTCCGGGACGGACCATTGCCGGAGCTGTCGGCAACTGATATATCAGACGAGTCAGCTAAGGCTGAAACTCTACTCAGAGCGATGTAGAAAGCAGAAAGGGTAAGAGTAATCAACGAAACCGGCCTCCAGGGGACCGGCCAGCCTTGAGTGACTACTTGGAGGCGCGCCAGCACCAGAAACCCGATCAACACGGTGATGGGCGCAAGTCCGACGACGACTGCCAGCTTCCGTCGTTGGCCGCGACCCCCGACCGTCGCGTAGGCGACCCCGGCTGGGTACAAGAGAACGGTCGAGAGCGCCGGAGCTACGAAAAGCGAGACCAAGAACAACATCCGGAACACAAACCCGGGCAGGTAGCGAGTACTCTTTTGAGCTCGCTCCGCGAGTGAAGTCGATACCCAGCGTCCTGGCACGCCTTTGAACACGAGAACGATCCAGATCAAGAATCCTGCCCAGTAGAGGTACTTGCGAGGCCAGACTCGGCCGACAAAGACGAGATACCGATCATCTGCCGTCGGTCGACCCTGCAGTCCGTCCAATCGGCGCACGGTTGCGGCAACCGCCCTCGACCAATCGTTCAGCCGAGCGCGATCCAGGTGACTTAGCGTATCTCGAGAAGTGTGGTGATGGGGATAGAAGTCTAAAAGCGGGCTATCGGAAAGGGTCAGAGACGGTATCTTCCATCTTAGAAACGCAGTGCTATCCGCTGCGTAGCGGAACCGCTGTAAGCGAGCCACCATTTGCATCATCAGTGGCCAACGAGAATCGAACATGCGAAGACTCGTACCGGTCGCATCGGCTCCCTGAATCACAGCATGAACCAGCCATCCGGGAGTCTGCCCGAGTCTACCCGAGTGTACCGTCGGAAACGACAGAATCACCGGCCTGCCGGCACTCCACCCCACCATGTCCACATTGATATTCGCCAGAACATTCCGCCGGCGGAGGGATCCGATTTCATCCAACCAGAGTCGACTTCCCTGGGCACCGAACTCTTCCTGATCGAACAATATGACTCGCACATCATGATTTCTCGGCGTCTGCGCCAGTTCCGAAACGGCCGCCAAGACAACTCCGCAGCCACTGGCATTGTCGACCGCACCGGGGCTCCCTTTCACCGTATCGTAGTGAGCCGAGAGGATGATCTCGAGGCCAGACGAACCGGGGAGGTGCCCTGTCAGGTTGTAGACATCCGGCGAGCTGACCGGCAGTTGCCCAACACCCTCGAGACCGGCAGCTTCCATGAACTCCAATAGCTTGGCTCGGGCGCTCTGATGAGCCACCTTCCGGTGCGAGGTTCGAGGTCCCAGCTCGGCCACGGCGGTAGCGACTTGCAGAGCTTCAATCAGCTCTTGGGCCCGGAGATCTGGAGCCACCAAACCTGGAACCAGTACCCCAAAAACGATGAGTGCGACCCAGTTCTGCATGACCGCAATCTACGGCAGGTCCAACCGACGTCTCTTCTGCCACAGGGCCTTGCGACTGATGCCCAGAAGCGCAGCGGCTTTACCTTGATGTCCCCTGGTGTAGGAGAGCGCTTTGAGGATCTCTACGCGTTCGACTTCAACGAGTGCTCTTGGCCGATCCTGCTCATCAGGAGGGGATGGATCAAGCATCGAAGACTCCGTCAAGACCGCAGTTCGCTCCAAGACGTTGCGTATTTCTCTCAAGTTCCCCGGCCACGTGTAAACACCCATCCACTTAATCGCTCTCTCAGTAAGCCTGAGCTTCGGCCGACCGAGGCGAGTACGGAGATCTGCGAGGAGCCTCTCGACAATTTCGGAAACACGGTCCCTTTGCTCAGCAACTGTGGGGAGCCAAAGTGTCAAGACGTCCAGCCGATGATAGAGATCACGGCGAAAGAGGCCCTGTTCTACGCGCCACGCCAAGTCCTGTGAGCCAATTGCGATAAATCGAACATCCACACCTATTTCATCAAGCCCAATCGGTGAAAATCTCTTTTCCGCCAGCAACCGAAGAAGTTTCGGCTGGGTGAGTAGTGGCAGGTCTTCGATATGGTCGAGTACCGCCGACCCGCCATCAGCCCGCTTGATTTTTCCGATCTGCGCCGTATCGGCACCCGTAAACGCACCCTCCCCGTGTCCGAACAGTTCGCTCTCGAACAGATCGCTGGGGAGAGAGGCCACATCGATCTCAACCAGAATCCGGTCTCGCCGTGGACTGGCCTCATGAATGATTCGCGCCAGGTTGGAGCGTCCGGTACCGGGCTCTCCAAGAATTAAAACAGGACTTTCGGATACGGCGGTTCGCTCAATGCCCGAGATCTCGAGCAGCCCGTGGTAGAAATCCAGCGGGTCTCTCAGGGGGTTGTTTCGAGCAGCGATCAAGGTCTCACTGCTCGAGCTCAGCGGTGAGATCTGGGGCGTCTGACCACAAATTCTCGAGACCGTAAAACAGCCGAGCTTCTTCCTTGAAGACATGCACCACAAAGTCTCCAAAGTCTAAAAGCACCCAGACTCCATTGCGCTCACCTTCGGTGTGGTGGGGTTTTACCTTTTGGATACTCAACTCCCTTCTCACTCCTTCAGCAATAGCTTCGACCTGGCGTTCGGTTATGCCGCTGCAAATAACGAAATAGTCGGTAAATCCGCTGAGTTCCCTCAGGAATAGGATACGCGGATTGATCGCCTTTCGTGCCCGCATGGTGCTCAACGTGAGCCGGAGGGAAGCAAGGCTGTCGGAGTGATCTGAGGGGTCGGCTCTCATCGATAGAGATTGTACTTACGGAGGTACTCTAGCACCAATGGAGGAACGTCCTGGTCAGAGACCTCGAGTCCCGACGCGATCCGCCGCCGGAGCTCGGTCGCAGAGATCGAAACCGGCTCGTTTTGGAAGAAAGTCACGCGGTCGTTCAAAGCGAGAGCTCGCAGCGCAACGGGCAGCCGCTCGCGATAGTCCTCCAATCTCCATCCAGGACGGACCATGACGAGCAATCCCACAGCCTCCACCAGATCCTCCCACCGCTTCCAACTACTCAATTCGGCAAACGCATCGCCGCCGAGCAGGAGATAAAACTCGACTTCTGGTTGCTCCGATTTGAAGTGCTCTACCGAATCGATCGTAAACGCCGGCTGATCGGGCGTCAGCTCAAAGGCGCTGACCCACATATCCTCTTCCTCGAGAGTCGCCAGCTCCACCATCACGAATCGGGAGGCTGCCGGAGCAAACTGCTTGCCGAGCTTGTGAGGCGGTTGGGCTGTCGGCAGAAAGATCGTCCGATCGATTCCCAATTGCTCCATCACTTCCCGGACCGGCTGAAGGTGTCCGTAATGAATGGGATCGAAACTCCCTCCGAAGAGAGCGATTTTCACTCTACCGAATGTCCATCAAGAATCGCCTTGACCCGGTCGATTAGAGCATCGATGCCCAGGCCGGCCACTGAACTGATCTCAAAGAACAAGAGGTTTCGCGACTCACACTCTGCCTTGAGATCCATCCGACGCTGTTCGTCCGCGGCATCCAGCTTCG
>JAZFTL010000300.1:0-4389 GCA_036446675.1 Thermoanaerobaculia bacterium | reverse complement strand
GATTCATCTGGTTCTCTGATTGATGAACTGCGGCGATGGCGATTTCGGTGCGCTGGTGGAGATCGTGAAAATCCGACTCCATGATGGAAACGCGGAATCTTTGATGTAGGCGCTCTACCAGAGGTTTGACGATGCGTCGTTTCTCCTTGAGGCTAACGACTGAGGGTAGGTGGAGTTCGAACACTGAAATGCCGACGATCATGAGATGCGGATAAGACGCGTTGCCCTCTCAGTTTGGATCATCTCCGGGCTAGACTGACTGAAGTGGTGGTGTCCGGTAGGCCGGGGGCCGAGAGCCATTGAAACTTAGTCTCAGTCTTGAGTTATAGCGTCGGGGCCACTTCTTCCTGAACATACGCCTCGATTACGTCACCTGGCTTGAGGTCTTGAAATTTCTCGAGGCGAATTCCGCAATCGAAGCCGTTACGAACCTCGGAGACATCTTCTTTGAATCGACGCAATGAAGAGATCTTGCCTTGATACACGACTACGTTATCGCGCAACAGGCGAATCGAGGCGTTCCTCGGGATGACTCCCTCCAGCACATGACTTCCAGCGACTGAGCCGACTTTCGGCACCTTGAAAAGCTCACGAACTTCCGCCCGTCCCTTGTCGACATCTTTAAAGGTGGGCTCGAGAAGTCCAGTCATCGACTTCCGGATCTCGTCACTTACTTCATAGATGACCGTGTGCAGACGTATGTCCACCTGCTCCTTTTCGGCTAGTTCAGTCGCATTCTTTTCGGGGCGGACATTGAAGCCGACCACGATGGCCTGTGAAGCGCTCGCCAGCACTATATCGTTAGTGGTTATTGCTCCCACCCCAGAACGAATTACTTGGATCTTCACCTGATCGGTCGAGAGTTTGTTCAGGGTGTCGATGAGTACTTCGACCGAACCCTGCACATCGGCCTTGAGGACCACCGGTAGTTCCTTGACGGATCCCTGCTGAATTTGCTCAAAGAGCTGCTCTAAAGACACTTTTCCTTGCACAGGGGCCAGCTCCCTATTGCGCTGTTCCTGCTGGCGGAATTCCGCGATGCTTCTGGCCTGCACCTCGCTCTCGACGATTTGAAACAGATCGCCGGCGTCCGGGAGACCGTTGAGTCCCGAAATCTCCACCGGAGTCGAAGGGCCGGCTTCGGTGAGCTTTCGACCCAGGTCGTCACTCATCGATCGTACCCGACCCCAGGTTGCCCCCGACACGAAGAGATCTCCGGTATGCAGGGTGCCGTCCTGTACAAGCACGGTTGCCATAATGCCCCTGCCAACCTCCTTTCTGGCCTCCAGAACCACCCCGGTTGCCGGCAATTTAGGAGTGGCTTTGAGTTCAAGCAAATCCGCAGTAAGGAGGATCATATCCAGGAGCTCGCTGACGCCCTCGTTGTTCAGTGCAGAAATCTCTATCGAAACTGTGTCGCCACCCCACTCTTCTATTGTCAGCCCACCTTCTGAAAGTTCCTTCTTGACCCGATCCGGATTAGCGTCGGACTTGTCTATTTTGTTGATCGCTACCACGATTGGGACTTTGGCTGCCCTGGCGTGATCGATCGCTTCGACAGTTTGCGGCATCACGCCGTCATCGGCAGCTACGACGAGAACGACGATGTCGGTTACCTTTGCTCCCCGGGCCCTCATTAGCGTAAAGGCTTCATGACCGGGAGTATCGAGAAAAGCGATTTTTCGACCCTTTGTCTCGACTTGGTAGGCACCGATATGCTGGGTGATTCCTCCCGATTCGCTTGCCGCAATCTTGGAATTACGGATCGTGTCGAGCAGGGTTGTCTTACCGTGGTCGACATGCCCCATGATCGTCACTACCGGTCCGCGGCTCTCAGTTATGTCTGAGCCCGAGTCTGCCAGATTCTGTTCTTGTTGGAGTTGGATCTCTTCCTCGAAAGTTACCATCCTTGCCTCAACCCCCAGCTGACCTGCTATTTCTAATGCAGTTTCCGCTTCTAAGACATGATTAATGGTGACAAGGTTGCCCTGTTGAACCAGCATCTTGATCAGATCTTTCGACTTCACTCGCAGTTTCTCGGCGAAGTCGCGTACGGTCATGCCTTCTGAGAGCGTGATCGGGTCGTCTGGTGCCGAATCCTTGAAGGAAAGTACATTGTCGGTCTGACCTGCCTGGCCCTTGTCCACGCGCCGCTGCGCCCGCCGCCGACTACGTGTTGAAAGCTCTGTCCCAAGCGCCTCAGCCTCCGAATCCTCTCTATCTAGGTCGCGGACCGAACCGCGAAATGACCGAAGATCCGCTGTATCGATTTTGGGTTGGGTCTTCTTGAATCGTTTGGTCTTCGTCTCTTTGTCCGGATGGGCGTTTTTTGCAAGCGGTTCTATTGTGTGTGGCACGATCACTGACGGAGCGTCAGCAGCGGTCTCGCTGGCACTAGAGGGCGATGCCGTCGAGCTAGCCGGTGCTACCGTCGGTCTCGCGGACGGCGGAAGTGTCTTGATCCGAGGCTCTACCTTTTGGATGAGAGACCGTCGCCGCCCAGGATTGATCATATTGGAAGGCAATCTTCTTGCCGGCGGGCGACGCCGAAGTGGAGCAGGAGCCGAAGCCTTGGACTCCGCGTCGCGAAGGATGACTTCCCGTGGTTGCGGCAAGCGTTTGCCCTCCAAGATCGCCTGGATGATTTCGGAATCTATTCTCGCTTCATCATCGTCGATTTTGACTCCGATCGACTTCAGCTTGAAAGTTAAGTCTTGCTCGGGGATTCCCATTGTCCGGGCTAGGTCTGCGACGCGTACTTTGCTCATCTCGTCAATGACTCCGTGATGCCAATCGCCTGCGGTGATGGCTTTGAATGAGTGCCCATCAAGAGGGAGAGTCCTTCGGCTCATCGGTGGGCTTACTGACCGGTTCGGTATCAGACTCGGAAGCGGTGGAGGCCGACACCCGATCTTCGTCTGATTGTTCAGCTTCTTCTAGGGCGCGACTCAACGCGGCCATGAAATCGCCGTCATTCATCGCTACGGTTTGAGGCCGGCCTACAGCTTGACTCAGATCTGAGGAAGTCTCAGAATCACCGACTCGAGATTGCTTCTCCTGGTCCCCCGTGCCTGACGAATCGTCTGGGCCGAGTGTCTCAGCAGCTGGCGAGTCAGCCGCCGGTTCCTCGTCTTGGATCTCGAACTGTTTAGCCCATCGGAGAATCGCCGAGGCAGTCTTGGCTCCTACGCCGTCGACTTCTTCCAAGTCCTCCGGACCGGCTTTGAGGAGGTCTTCGAGTACTCCAAAGCCGGCCTCTTCGAGCTTTTGCGCGGTACGCGCGCCGACTCCGGGAGCGTCTAAGAGTGAGAACTTCGCGGGCTCGTAGGTATCAGCTTCGTGAGCCATCGCATCTTGGATCATCTTGGCCAGAGCGTCGGCCACTTCACCTTTGACATCGGTCTCGCTCTTGATGTCGATCTTGGCGCCGAGTAGCTCGGCTGCGAGTCTGACGTTTTGCCCCCGCTTGCCAATAGCGAGAGACAGCTGCTCGTCCTCGACGATGACATCGAGGTGAGGAACATCGCCATGATGAGTTACTGAAACACGGGTGATCCTGGCCGGGGCCAGTGCACTCTGTCCAAAGGTCACTAGATCATCGCTGTACTCGATGATGTCGATCTTTTCTCCGCGCAGCTCGCGAATAATCGATTGGACCCGAGAACCCTTCATGCCGACACAGGCACCGACGGGATCGACATCTCGCTCGCGGCTGAAGACCGCGACCTTGGCGCGTTCACCGGGAGCGCGGACTGCTGCCTTGATAGAAACTGTCCCGTCGTAAATCTCCGGCACCTCCATCTCGAAGAGCTTGATCAGCAACCGAGGGTCGGTTCGAGATAAAACAACTTGAGGTCCTTTCGGCTGAGTGTGCACGTCGACGATCACCGCTCGAATCCGCTCCCCTTGACTGTAGCGCTCGTGCCGGGACTGCTCACTGCGTGGCACTGCCGCCTCGGTTCGACCTAGATCGATGACGATGTCACCACGCTCAAAACGCTTCACCGTACCGTTGATGATCTCGCCGACCCGGCCGATGAATTCGTCGTACACCTTCTCTCGCTCGGCCTCTCGAATTCTCTGGTAGAGAACTTGCTTCGCTGACTGCGCGGCAATGCGCCCGAGTCCTTCAGTCGAGATCGGGATTTGAATCTCGTCTCCGGCGACGGCGCCCTCTTGATGCTGCTGAGCCTCTTCGACAGTCCACTCTGCTTGCGGGTCGACCACCTCGTCGACGACAGTCTTAACGATAAAAGCGTCGAAGGATCCGTTCTCTCGGTCAAACACAGATCGAACCGGAGCTTTGATTCGATGTTGCTTCTTGGCTGCCGACGCCATGGCATCTTCGAGAGCAGCGATCCAGCGCTCGAGGTCAATATCTTTCTCACG
>JAZFTL010000299.1:0-5673 GCA_036446675.1 Thermoanaerobaculia bacterium | reverse complement strand
ACCTGACGATCGACGCGCCCATGGCGCGGGCTACAGCAGGAAATGGTGGCGGAGCAGAAATTTCCCTGCGACTAGCGTTTAGTGCACCG
The DNA here is from genome assembly GCA_036446675.1 of Thermoanaerobaculia bacterium. GTDB lineage: Bacteria > Acidobacteriota > Thermoanaerobaculia > Multivoradales > JAHEKO01 > JAZFTL01. The sequence goes on along the minus strand of JAZFTL010000299.1, from coordinate 5,584 downwards.
GATCGCTTCGGCCGAGTTGGAGCGCTATGGCCGATACTTTTCGACTTCGACGGAGTCCCACCAGCAGCTGACGAGAATCCTCTGGTGATCTACCAGCGCTGGGGCGCCTACCATTTTCGCTCGCCCCACGAGAATTTCGATAGCGCGGTCTTCAATCGGAACCTGCAGGCACAGCTGCGTGATGTAGGACAGAGGCCGAGCGGTGGCGAGGTACCCGAGGGCCTCGGCTGGAACTGCGCGCGGGGCTATGTGCCCGAGATGCTGCGAACTCTCTTTCCGGTGATGTAGGCCAGTACAGCCGGCGGAATCGACCGGTTACCGCCCACTTCCGAGCGGCGACCATCAAATAGCGCTGCCGACGGCATGGGTCACACTCTCAGTGTACCTGGGGAGACAACATACCAGATGGGGCGGCGCCCCACCTTCGGTTGTTGACTTGGATGCAGAATCTTGATTCCCGCCGAAGCTTAGGCCTGACTTGCGCCTGGCAGAGGGGAACCGAGCCTGAGGAGTCTCCCACGCGACATCACGAGAAAGCTGCCTCACCAAGAATTCGATTTCCGGCTGATCTGCGACACAGTGGTGCGTGCGACTTGTTGACGCTCCTGTGCCCAGCTCGCGACTCCCGTGAGAATCTCGGGGTCCAAGCCCTGATTGTTCGCCCGTCTGTCTTCCACCCAAGAATTGATCGCTCCCAACAGCTCGCTGGCGTGGTCTGGGCTTAGGATCAACAGGCGAGAGTACTCGGTCTGAGCATCCTGAGGTCGATTGAGACCTAAATAGGCTTCGGCTCGGTATTCGATGGCCTCAGGATAGTTGGGATTAAGACTGAGCGCTCGGTTATAAGACTCGAGCGCCGCAGCGTACTCTCCTTGTCTGCGGAGAGCGTAGCCCAAGGAGCCGTGCGCCTCATAGAAATTTGGCTGAGCAGCGACAGCCTGCTCGAAAGCGTGGACCGCTTTTTTGAATTGCCCCTCGAGCTTTGAGTCGAGTTTGACCTTGTCCTTGCCTGTTACGCTGCCGGCCTTCTTCTCGAGTTTCCACGCCTTGTTGCGATACCGCAGGCCTCGGTTGTAGTCAGCGACGGCTTTCTGTTCTGGAGACATCGCGGGTGCGTGAGGCATCGAGGCACCCGAACTACCCGAGGCGACCACTTCATGGGGAATGGTACCAGCTGCTAGAGCTGCCATTATTGCGACCGTTGCTATTCTCTTCATGGTTGTCTCCTTGTTGATGACCGGCGGTTATCGATTCCCGTTCAGAGGAGCCGGAGCGACTATAGTGGAGCTTACGGTGTCATAGACCACTTGGTCTCCTTTTGGATCTGGAGATTCTCTGGAAGAGTTGTGAGGAATATGTGGAGAACAGGCCAATCGTACTCATCTCGTAGAACGATGCCTGGCAAACCACGTATTACAGGGTGACGGGGTGACATGGAGCGTAGGTTTGGATCAACAGAATCAAACATCTAGCGAATCAGGTGGTGCTCATTCGGGCCGGCCTGACTTTTTTCGAGTCGGACCATGGACGGTCGAGGCCCCGCTGAATCGAATCGTTCTGGAAGGCCGATCGGTTCAGCTGGAGCCCAAAATCATGGAAGTACTGGTCGTCCTGGCAGCCAATGCAGGGCAGCTGACTCCGCGCAAGGAAATTCTCCAAGAGGTATGGGGTGGCGCTCATCTAGCTGAAGATCCGATGACTCGAGCGATATCGGAACTCCGCAAGGCTTTTGTCGATGATCCGAAACTGCCTCGATTCATCGAGACAATACATGGCAAGGGTTACCGATTGATCGCCAAGGTAGTGGTCGAAAGGGAGGGATTGAACGATCCGCTCGGCTCATCGCGGCATGCTATTCGCGGTCCGATTCGACGGCGGACATTGTGGGCGGTGCTCGTTGCCGGCCTTTTGATTGCACTCGCAGCACTCTCTCTGGTGAGCCTTGGTCCCCGTCCTGGCCGCCGGTCATTCAATACTTTGCGACAGATCCCGATTACCAGCTATCCCGGACTAGAAATTCATCCGGCGCTCTCTCCCGACGGCAGCAGAGTGGCATTTGTAAGAGAGATGGGCGACGGGAGAAATAGAGATGTTTTCATCAAGCAACGGAATACCGAACGACCGCTGCAGCTGACCGCGACGCAGCATGTCGAATATAGCCCAGTGTGGTCCGCAGACGGTACCGAGGTTGCGTTTATCAGGTTGCAGGAAGAGACTTGCGGAATTTTTGCGATCCCGGCTATCGGTGGCCCCGAACGATTGCTCTATCGTTGCGAGCGCAACGTGGTGGGCTTCGATTGGTCCCCGGACGCCCGAGAGCTCGTTATCGCGGAGCAGGCGCCGGGCGAGGAGGGGATTGGACTGACCCTGGTGCAGCTGGCCTCTGGAGAGCTGCAGCGCCTGACGACTCCGTACACCCCGACCTCCCTGGATACCTCCCCCAAGTTTTCTCCCTCGGGTCGAGAGGTTGCCTTTAGGCGCCGAGTCGGCGTGGGCATCTTCGAGATTGTGGTGTTCGATCGATCCACCGAAGAAATTCATCGAATCACTTCAGATCGCAGCGACAATGGTGGATTTGACTGGACGTCCGATGGCAAGTTTATCGTTGTGTCATCGAATCGGAGCGGAGTATTTGCGCTCTGGAAGGTTAAGGTCTCGACGGGCTACTTCGAGTGGTTGGGCTTCGAAAACGCCTACCTGCCCTCGATCGCGGCCAGCGGGCGCGGGCTGGTATTCGAGAAGAGGAGTTTCGATCTCGATCTCTGGAGAGTGGCGAATCCTCGTCGAAAAGCGATCGGCGAGGCGACCCGCTGGGGAAGCTCTACCCGCTACGAACTCGATCCTCAGTTTTCTCCCGATGGCACGAGGGTGGCTTTTGTGTCGCAGCGCTCAGGCAGCTACGAACTCTGGGTGGCCTCGGCAGACGGCCAGAACGCTCGACAGCTCACCTACTTCGACATCCCGGCTCCTGCCTGGAGTCCTTCGGTGCAACATCCGCGCTGGTCCAGAGATGGCAAGCAGATCCTCTTCAGTGCTCGCGACGAGGATGATTTTGATGTATTCGTCGTCACGGCAGAGGGTGGAAGCCCTCGTCCTCTTACTTCGAGTGTCGCTGATGATCTCAGTCCGGTGTGGATGATGGATGAGAGCTGGATCTATTTCGCTTCCAATCGGACGGGGTCATGGAGGCTCTGGAAAGTGTCCAGCGAAGGTGGCCCAAATGAAGAGGTTTCCGACGAAATCATCACTCCAAGCCTCGAATCGGCCGGCGGGGAAACCCTTTACTACGGCGCATCAGGTGGCGGAGTGAAGCGATTATCGATTCTCTCCGGACAACGGAGTGTAGTCGGGGCGCCGGTCGAACTCGCCAACTGGTGCTTAAGCTCTGGGGGTCTCTACTATCTTGCCGGCCGGGAACTGACCTTCTACGACTTCGAGACGCTCCAGACTGAATCCTGGACGCTCGAAGGAGCCAAGATTCCAGCCGGCGGTGTGGCCGTTGTCGCCAGTGGTCTTACTATCTCTCCCGACGGGAACTGGCTCCTCTATTCAGGAGTGGGACGGCGAGAGGTTGATGTAATGTTGGTCGACGCTCCTTTCTGAATGACGGCGAGGGTGCGAAGTCGAAAAGTACTCTCGGAGATCTCGAGGGCAGAGGTCAGCAGATCCCCCAACTGGAGCCCCGCCGAGTGGTTGCACACTTGGCTAGGCCCCTCGAGCGCAATCCTCAGCTTCGGAGACCATGGCCTCTCCCAATTTGCTGGCATTTCTCTGCTATGATGCTGCACAGGTCAAAAGCAATGCCCTAGCCCCAAACCCGTGTTCCGTTACTTGTTCCGGGCGCTGGGTCTGCATGATCATCCGGACGACATTCGAGGCGATTACCTGATGGACGGGATGCGGAGGAATTGGTAGTGAGCACATTTTCGTCGGAGTTCAAGGGTCGGATCATCACGCCGGACGGCAGAGGTTACGACGAGGCTCGGAAGCTCTGGAACGGCATGGTTGACAAACGACCGGCGCTCATCGCGCAGTGCACGACCACGTCGGACGTCGTCGCGGCAGTGAATCACGGCCGCGAGATCGGGCTCGATGTGGCCGTCCGTGGCGGCGGTCACAACGTTGCTGGCAATGCGTCCTGTGACGACGGTATCGTCATCGATCTCCGTTCGATGAAGGCCGTCATCGTGGACGCCGAGGCGCTCACGGCGCGCGCCGAGGGCGGCGTGAGCTGGGGTGAGTACGACCAGGCAACGCAGGCCCACGGCCTGGCCTCGCCGGGTGGCGCGATCTCGAGCACCGGTGTCGCGGGGCTGACACTCGGCGGCGGATTCGGCTGGCTCTCCCGTTCGTACGGGCTGGTCTGCGATAATCTTCTTTCGGCCGAGATTGTGACCGCGAACGGCGAGGTCCTGACCGCGAGTGCTGACGACAATCCCGATCTCTTCTGGGCCATCCGCGGGGGTGGCGGAAATTTCGGTGTGGTGACCCGGTTCGAATTCCGACTCCACCCCGTTGGCGAACTCTACGCCGGACTGATCCTTTACGCGCGTAGTGCGGCGACCGATCTGTTGCGCGCCTTTGCGAGGATGACCGAGGAAGCTTCTGACGCGCTGTCGGGGATGGCGGCATTCCTCTACTCGCCCGAGGGCGACCCCGTGGTCGGGGTATTCGCCGTGTACCACGGACCCGCCAATGAGGGAGAACGCGCCGTCGCCCGTCTCCGGGCTGTCGGATCACCGTTACTCGATGATATCGGGCCCAAACCGTACACCCTGGTCCAGCAGGCGTTCGACGAGGCCTTCCCGCCGGGGAACCGCAACTACTGGAAATCCGGTTTCGTCTCGACGATCAGTGACGACTACATCGAAGTTCTCGTCGAGCACGCCAACAAGGCGGCGTCACCCATGTGTGTCGTCGGGCTGGAACACATGCTGGGCGGCGCGGTCAGCCGGGTGGGCAAGGACGACAACGCATTCGGCATGAGAGACGCCGAATACAACCTGTTGATCCTGGGGATCACGAACGATTCGAGTAGGGACAACGCCGTCCGCGATTGGGTGCGCGGGATGAGCGACGCGGTTCGGCCGTTTTCGACGGGTTCGGTCTACGTGAACTACATGGACCACGACGAGCTGGATCGCGTCGGTGACGCTTATGGCTCGGCCCATTACGGTCGATTGCAGGAACTCAAGAAACGATACGACCCCAATAACCTGTTCCGTCGCAACCAGAACATCACGCCGGCCGGATAGGGTCCCTCATGTCAGCCCGTGAGCCTGAAGGTGGTTGCTCGACCCATCTGGATTCGAGCGGACGAGAGCACTACCCGACCAGCGACCGAGTGACTACCGCACGGGCCTGGCGTGTGCCGATCCTCTGAAGATGGCATTCATGAAAATTACGTTCAGTCCGTCGAGATAGGCGCGCACGTTTGGATCCTGGGTAAAGCCGATAACGAATCCTCTGCCTTTGGGTTGAACAACCGCGAATGGTTTGTAGGCGAGCTGCTTACGATTCTCTTCCCACAGATAACCACTCGCCAGAAGATCATCCGAGCTCTTGAATCTTGCGACGTTGACGC
>JAZFTL010000298.1:0-3091 GCA_036446675.1 Thermoanaerobaculia bacterium | reverse complement strand
ATCCAGCGAACCGGATTCATGCAACTGCTCGAAGCCCTGGTGAAGGTTGGTGAATTGACCGACGAACAGGATCGAGGTCAGCGAGAGCGTCGCGTACCCGGCATCGCGAAAAACCTCGGCCAATGTCGTCGCCGACGCCGGCAAACGATGATCGAATTCCTGAACTGTATGAGAATCTGGGTAGAGTGATGTGAGAATCGCCGGCATCGAAGCCTTCGTCCAGGTTGCTTGAGCAATCGAATCCTCGAAAAGCGCACCTTGGGCGGCCAAGACGGTTAGATTTGGGCTGGTCTCTCGATCGTAGCCATAGGTGCTGAGGTGATCCTTCCGTAACGTATCGACAACGATCATGATCAGGTTTCGAGGTCGCGCCTCTCGATTATTCGAGAGACTCTCTTTACGGGCATCAACCTCCTGACGCACGACCGGGGCACCCCAAAAACCCAGGGCGCCGGGCGCGACCGCCTCGACTGCCATCGAGATCTCGACCCGCCGGCCGGCAAACTCTGCAAGGTCGACCATGGCGCTCGACCACCGATGTGGAGTGGTCACGGTGCGCTTGAACACGATCCGGTCGCGCCCGGCGCCCCGCACCACGACTTGAAAGCCGACCGGAGCCTCTTCGACGGTGCCCACCGACAGATCCAGCCACGGCCTTGGCGGAAGATCGAGCTCATAGGTAATCACTTGCGGAGCTCGGCTTACGATTGTTTCGTGGTAAATCTCGTCGAGCCCTTGCCAGCTAACGCCAGTTGGGATCCCAGCGAGGTGCTCCTTCCTAAAGGTGAGCTGCACCGATTCGATCGCGAATTCGGTCCCCACCACATCGCTCGGTGAAATGAGAATATGACGAATCGAGCTTCCCAAGACAGTGCGTCCACCCGACAGGGTGTAGGTGCGCAGGTCATCTCCCATAACCACCGGAGAGCGCAACGACCAGGGCAGGGCCTTCGCCTGCCCAGCCACCTTCTCGAAATCGACTTCTTCGTCACCGTCAAAACTCACCGCTAGCGTCGCCGAAGAACCCAGGGTCATCCTTACCGCGACCGAATGGAGAACATCATGGTCGCCCCAGGTTGGAATCGGCTCCAAATCGATCACCGAGAATTCGGCTGAAGTTTTCCCTGCGAGCCGACCGTCGCGCACCGCGAGGCTCGCGATACCCAGCCCCTTCTTCCAGGACAGCGTTCTCTCGGCGTCTCCTCCAAATGTCCACTCAGACCGCGATGGAAGCAACTCGGTTGCAACCGTTCCTTCAATGACAGCCGAAGCAAAGTGGTCAATAAGACGAATTGCTCGTGGAGCCTCCGGCAATTCCCGGCATCCACCCAAGCTCGTCGCCATCACAACCACGGGTATCAGCACACGGCGGCAATGACTCATCTGCTAGTTTCCTGCCGCTGTTGGCACCGAAGAGGAACCTAGGTCCTGCGAACTGGGGAGATTCAGTTCCGCGCCGGCCCAAATGCTGCGAGCCTCTTCGAAAGCCATCGCTGCGGCTGCGGAGTTACCGCTCGCCATCTCGGCTCGGGCCAGGCCCAAGGTCGACTGGATCCGCCGCGGATAACGCAGTAGCGCTGCCTTGAATTGACGGCGCGATGCTGCGAAGTCTTCTCTCTCCAGAAGGATCTCTCCCAAGAGTTCGTGGGACGGTTTCACAATCGACGGGGGGCCAAAGTCGAAGGCCATCGCATCTTGAAGATGCACCGCTTCCGTCAAAAGTTCAAGGCCCCTTACTTGGTCTCCCTGGCGATATGCAACCAGACCTCGAAGTTGTCTGGTCACGACTTCGATCGCCTCGAAATCAGTTGGCGAGTTCGCACCACCAGTACCTGAAGACTCCGTCTGCTTCGCCTCCTTCGCCTCATCAAGTCTCCGCGTCAGCTCATCGGAAGCCTGGCGCGCTGATTCGACTTCATTTCTGTCGAGAGCGGCACCCGCTTTGGCATAAAGATATGCCCCTGTACCGACAATGCCGACCCTGTCCAAATCCACCTCCACCGGAATGAAGTCGCCGGTCTGCACAAAATAGGACGCTCCCATCAGCGCGAGATACCAGAGGTTTCCGGATCGATCATTGGCCCGCACATCTTCCCGCATAATCTCGAGCTTGGCCCGCGCCTCCTCATAGCGACCCTGTTGCAGTAGGGCGTAGTGCAGCCAGTGCAGAGCATGGTGGTTGCGGCGATCCTTTGGTAGGCCCTTGCGCACAGCTCTCTCCTGCGAGACAGCAAACGACTTCTGGTTCGCCGAGATCACTTCGTCCCACTCTCCAAGCGCAATAAAGATATGAGAGATCATGTGTTGCGCATGTGTAGCGGCGGGAGCGATATCGGCGTAGACCCGTGCCGCTCTCAGCCCAAGTGGGGCATGCACCGGATCGTCGTACGAGTGGATGAGGTAGTGCACTGCGCCAGGATGCTGCGGATTCTTGGTAAACACCTCTTCTGCGATTGCGGCGGCTCGCATGTAGACTCTAAAGTCTCTCTCGCCTTGGGCGGTTCCCAAAACGGAGAGGGCGTGAAAACTGGCCGCATCGAGATCTGTCGGAAAGTGTGCGGCAAGTCTTCCCATCGCCTCTTCGTAGGCGCGATCCCGGTCCAGCTTCTCACCCTCGGCGTAGAGAATCTCGAGGGTTCCGAGGTAAGCCTTCTCTCGGGCCGTGGGCGCCTTTGCTTGCCGCTCCTGCGCGGTTGGAGCAAGCCGATGCAGAGCAGCAAGCGCTTCATCCCGAGCCCGCTGCCGCCAGAGGGGATGATTATGGGTCATCGCTTCACCCCAATAGGCCATCGCGAAGTCGGAATCAATCTCTTGCGCTTCCTGGAAAGCCTGGCGGGCATCTTCGTATTCGAAGCTGTGCAGTAGAAGTACTCCCCGCTCGAAGAGTTCCTGAGCGGCAGGCGAACCCGACGTCGGGAAATCGATATGGCCAAGGTTGGCGGTCTCCGCTGCCAGATCGCCGACAATCGCCGGCACAAAAACTATCAAGACACAAAGGACTTTGTCTCGAAAGCGACTCATGGTTTCTATCCCCCGCCTTTTTTTAGGTTGTTTCATAAGAAATGCGGCAATAGTAGCAGCCTGATCCAGT
>JAZFTL010000297.1:0-2308 GCA_036446675.1 Thermoanaerobaculia bacterium | reverse complement strand
CGGAGGGTAGCGGCAATGTTGGGGCTACGAATGTAATGCGGACGGCGGGACAGGCTGCTGGGCTTCTGGCACTCGTGCTGGATTTGGCCAAGGGAGCGGCTCCATTGGTTCTGGGAAGGATGCTCGACGCGACTTCGGCAACCCTGGCAATTGCCGCGGTAACGGTGGTCTTGGGGCATATCTTTTCGGTGTTCCTGGCCTTTCGCGGCGGCAAAGGGGTTGCGACTGCCGCGGGAGCCGGCCTCTGTTTGGCACCCTCCGTCACCCTAGTGGCAATGGCAGTTTTTGGTGTGGTGGTCGGGATCACTCGATTCGTGTCAGCCGGCTCCCTGGCGGCGGCAGTTTCCCTGCCCCTCTTGTCTCACCTGGGTTCTCGCGTTGGCCCCCTGCCTGCAGTCGGGTTTGAGATCAAGTTGGCGTTCGCATGCATCGCAGTGATCGTGGTGATGAAGCACCGGAGCAACCTGAGTCGCCTGCTCAGCGGCAGGGAAGCCAAATTGGGCGATCGGTGATCATGTCGAGAAAATCGCCCCCGAAAGAGATAGGAGTTCTTGGTGCCGGGTCTTGGGGAACTGCTTTGGCGGCGTATCTCGCTGGTACCCGATTTAGCGTGAGGTTGTGGGCGAAGAGACCCGAGCTGGTGCACGAACTTTCCACGACCAAAGAAAACAGGGCATATCTTCCGGGAGTCCGGCTGCCGACGTCGATCGAAGCCTCTTCGAGTCTCGAGGATCTTGCTGGACTGGATCTCGTACTCGTGGTGGTTCCGTCGCATGGCTTCAGGGAGGTCGTTAGGGACTTCTTGCGCCTTGCGGATCATCCCGTGACCCTGATTTCGGCGACCAAGGGTATAGAGGGTGGGTCGCACGATCGAATGAGCGAAGTCACTGCCCAGGAAGCCGCATCCATCGGTCGACCTGTACAGTTTGCGGTCCTGTCGGGGCCGACATTTGCAGCGGAACTGGCGGCTGGAGTTCCAAGCGCCGCAGTTGTCGCCGCCGATACCGAAGCGGTGGCGACTCAGCTGAGTCAGCTCATTTCGAGCCCTCGGCTACGACTCTACTCATCGACGGACGTCGCGGGAGTGGAGTTTGGCGGTGCGACGAAAAATGTGATCGCCATTGCGGCCGGAGTCGTCACGGGTCTGGGCTTTGGTCACAATACGTTGGCGGCATTAATCACTCGGGGTCTTCACGAAGCGGTGCGCTTAGGGGTGGAATGCGGTGGGTCAGCAGAGACGTATTACGGGTTGGCGGGGCTTGGCGACCTAGTGCTCACCTGTACCGGCGGTCTGTCGCGCAATCGTAAGACCGGACTGGAGTTGGCAGCAGGCAAAACGCTGGCCGAGATCGAAGCCGAAACCGCAATGGTTGCCGAGGGAGTACGTAACTCTCGATCGATCAGCTCCTTGGCAGCCTTGAAGAATATTGAGATGCCGATTACCGAGCAGATGATGGCCGTCCTCTACGATGGTAAGTCACCGCAAACAGCTGTAGAGGAATTGATGACGCGAGATCTGAAACCGGAAGCTCAGCTCTAGTCTGGATGGATCGGTAGGGTAGCAAGAGAAATGACTCCAACTCCACGGCTATTGGCCGACTCACCAACCGGACTCGATCGGCATCAATCGGTCCTCGTCTTGGATTTTGGTAGTCAGTTCACTCAACTCATCGCACGCCGTCTGCGTGAGAGTGGAGTATTTTGCGAGATTCATCCACCAACTGTGAGCGCCGAGGATATCGAGAGTCGGCGTCCAATCGGTTTGATTCTGTCGGGCGGTCCACAGAGTGTTTACGACTCCGATGCGACCCTTTTCGATCCGAGATTATTTCACCTCGGCATACCCATTCTTGGCATCTGCTACGGCATGCAGCTCATCGCTCGGGAACTTGGAGGACGGGTGGAGGGCGCGGCACGGCGCGAGTATGGACGGGCCGAGATCGACGTCTCGGTTGATAGCCCCCTATTTCAGGGACTCGCTGAGCGACAGGTCGTCTGGATGAGCCATGGCGATAGCGTGCAGAGAGTACCCGACGGGTTCTCGACATGTGCTTCTACAGAGAATTCTTCCACGGTTGCTTTTGAAGACCTGGATCGAGGTATCTTTGGCATCCAATTCCACCCCGAGGTGTCACACACTACCGAGGGCACCTCTATTCTGAACAACTTTCTGTTTCGTATCTGTGAGGCAAGCGGCGATTGGAGTATGACCTCATATCTGGACGAGGCCGTGATGGCTCTCCAGCGCGTCAGTGCAGGTCGCCAGGTTCTTTGTGCATTATCTGGGGGAGTCGACTCGTCGGTCGTC
>JAZFTL010000296.1:0-3175 GCA_036446675.1 Thermoanaerobaculia bacterium | reverse complement strand
AACTCTCCTGCTTGCGATTACGTCATGGTAGAGATTTTCGTAAGCATCCAGCCAACGTTCGGGCGTGAACTCTCGGCGAAGCCTATATCCAGCTCGCTTCGCCCGTTGACGGGCGTCTGCCGGGGTATCGAGCACTCGCCTGATGCCGCGCGCCAACGCCTCGGGATCCTCAGAGGGCACCAGGATCGCCTCCTGCTCCGTAACGACGTCCGGCACACCGCCGACCTCTGTGGTCACGACCGGCACCTCGGCATCCATGGCCTCGAAGAGGATCATTGGCGTCCCCTCGGTCCTGGAACTCAGTACCAGGAGATCGAAGGCCGTGAGCAGGCGACCTGCATCGGGGACGTTCCCATGGAAGCGAATTTGATCGGACTCCAGTAATCCTTGGCCTACCATCTCTCTCGCCCGAGCCTCGAGAGCCCTCCGCTCGGGACCGTCTCCCACGTAGGAAACACGCACCTGTGGGTCACCGATGAGCGTCATGGCTCTCAGCAAGACATCCGGTCCCTTTTCCGGGCTCATTCGGCCCACCCACCCGACGATGGGTGCCTCAGGTGGTAAGCTGAGTACGTCGCGAGCCTCGTCCCGGCTCAGCTTCGACCCCAAGCTAACCGGGGCATTACGGATCATCCAGGCTCGGTCACCGGGAACTCCAGAAGCCACGAGTCCGGCTCGTAGAGGCTCCGAAACAGCCACAACCGCATCGAATTTCTTGAAGGCCCGAACTTGTAAGGCCTCGTAGAAGCGGTTCCTCCATCCATTCCCTGTAAAACCGTGGACGGTGGTAACGGTCGCGATCCCCTGCCGTTGCGCCGGCCCCCTCGCAAGGACGTCAGGCCGATATCCATGCGTATGAACCACGTCGGGGTTCAGCTCGCGGCATACCTCCGCCATTCGGTGGCGTTCTCGTAGGTAGGCTCGGTGGGGGACGCGAATCTCTCTGACCTCCACTCCTCTTGAGATCAGCGGCTCCAAGAAAGGTGCCAGCTCGTCGGCCCCTGTAGCAACTGCGACAACCGTCACCGAGTGGCCCCGGTCGTGCAACCCAGCCGCAAGCCCTTGGACGACTCGCTCGAGTCCTCCGACTTGGGCCGGGGCTAGGAGCTGGAGGATTTTCAACACGTCTACAACCCCACCAAACTCGCGCTCTCACGCCATAACTCCGCAGCCACCTGCCGGTCACCAGCAATCGGAGCCGGAGGCGCCGGCTCGTTGTTCACGAAGTACAGGCCGCTCTGTCCTTCGACCCCCTGCGACAGAGCCAGGTAAACCAACCTCTGGGCAGCCTCTTCGGGTGTCGACAGGCCACTCGGGAACAGCCTCCACCTGATTCGGTCGGTGACCCACTTGAACGACCGGTAAACGACGTTGGGTGGTGGCTCTGGTGCCCCGCTGGGTGGGGGCGTCTCCAAAGTCAGAGATTCGTCGAGGCGCTGTAACAGTCTGGTCTTGACGACCCCAGGATGGAGGCAGTTCGCTGTAATGTCGGCCGGCTTCAAGCGTCTCGCCAACTCGACTGTAAACAGGATATTGGCCAATTTGGATCTAGCATAGGCCTTCGAGCCAATGTAGGGTTGGGCCCGGCACAAGTCAGCGAGCTCGAGCGTCTTGGCGTGGACTTGCGACGAAACGGTGACGATCCGCGAAGGCGCCGCCGCCTCGAGCGCAGGCAGCAGTAGTCTCGTCAAGAGGTAGGGTGCCAGGTGGTTAATCGCGAAAGTAGCTTCAATCCCATCCTCCGTTAGTCGATGGTGGGGCTCCACTACGCCCGCGTTGTTGATAAGAATGTGCAGCTCCCTAAACCGACTTGCAACGGCATCGGCCAAAGCTCGCACAGATTGCTGCGAGGAAAGATCGGCGAGCTCGAGCTCAACACTATCGTTCCCACTCGAATCGCGAAGCTCGGCAACCGCCGCCTCTCCACGTCCTGCATCACGGCCAACTATGATGACACTAGCACCCCGCCGCGCAAGCTCGAGCGCAGCAGCCTTACCGATTCCCGCGGTCCCCCCTGTTATCAGGCAGTTGGTCGTCGGCATGTCTCCCTTTCGCTCAGACAGTCAGGTACTCTCTCTTGCGGATTCTTGCCGCAGGACATGCTTCATGACCTTTCCCGACTCGTTCTTAGGTAGGTCGCTCCTAAGAATGATCTCAGACGGCACTTTATACGGTGGAAACCTGTTCCTGAGGAACTTGGCAAATCTCGCTTGGTCGAACTCGCCGTCGTTGCGAGCGACGAGATAGACTCGAATCCTTTCGCCCAAGATCTCGTCCGGAACGCCGATCGCCGCAACCTCGTGGATTTCGGGGTTCTCGAGGATGGCCTCCTCGATCTCCACGGCGGAGATTCGGTGGGCGCCGACCTTGATGAAGTCCCGCTTTCGGCCCACCACATAGAGAAACCCCTCCTCGTCTCTTCGTGCGAGGTCCCCGGTGTGGTATCCAGATGCGTCGAGCACCTCGTCGGTACCCTCCTCGTCGCCCCAGTATCCCGACATCATGTTCGGTCCGCGAGCGACGATCTCACCTTCTTCACCGACGTCCGCCTCGGTTCCATCGGGTCGAAGCACTCGAAGCTCAACGCCGGGAATCGCTCTTCCGATCGACCCGACCTTGCGTGGCAACTCCGATGGCGGCAGGTACGACAGTCGAGCCGACGCCTCAGTGGCTCCGTACATGATGAAGATTTCTTTGCCTGGCAATGCCGTCATCAGGCGGCGAGTGACCTCAGGACTCATCGCTCCACCTGCCTGGGTCACATAGCGAAGGTGTGTGAGCCTACGCTTTGCGAAGTTCGAGCGGTTCAAGAGGATCGCAAAGGTCGACGGCACACCAGACAAACCGGTACAGGCCTCGTTCTCCAGGGTGTCGAGTGCCAACTGGGGATAGGCGAACCGGTTCTCTATCACCACTGTCCCGCCGACCGCCGCATGGGTATTGAGTAGCGATTTCCCGTAGACGTAGTAAAAAGGGAGGATGCAGAGCACACGATCTTCGGCTCCGAGTCTGAGATACCGCACAATCGAGTGTGTATTGGAAATGATATTACGGTGCGACAAAGTCGCACCCTTCGGCTCACCCGTACTGCCGGAGGTGTACACGATCGACGAGGGATCCGTATCGATCAGGTCCATCCCGGGAGGGTCGGTCGATTCACGTTCGCGGTCCTCGT
>JAZFTL010000295.1:0-10401 GCA_036446675.1 Thermoanaerobaculia bacterium | reverse complement strand
CAAGGACACTGAAGTGCTCCCGAGTGTTGATCTCGATCTTCAGCCGAAGTGGAAGAGGTTGGGCATCCTCCGACTCGAACCGATAGAGGAGGGTCACCCGCCCTTCCTTGAAGGAGCGTCTCGGCTCACCAAGCCACGAATCAAGCCGAACGCGCAGGCGGTCGAGGGTCGGACCGATCGGCTCGGCGACTGTCTGGACGAGATCGATGTCCTCGGAGTAGCGCGGAGGTGGATTCAGATAGAGCTTGAAGAGAGCAGTCCCACCTCGAAAGGCGACGGCTCGGGCGAGCTGGTCGTCTCTGAAAATTTCGACCAACGCCCGGCTGATGACCAGGTCCTGTTCCACCTGCGAACTCTGGACCCACGGGACCTGTCCACGCCACTCGGCGATGAAGTCGGCAGGGATCACAGGTCTGGCTCTAATTCGGCGTTGACCAGGAGCTTCCAGCGGGCATCGCGCGGCGCATGTTCGCTATCGTTGCCGGGGATCAGGGCGGTCGTTTCTGTCGCGTGGTCTGACACGAAGGCGGCGAGAGACTCGCTGCGAGAAGAGCGCTCGACCTGATCGAGGATGAACCCGAGACGCTGAGACCAAGGCACTGGCGACAGCTCGCCGATCGCTGAGAGTCGGTCAGGGTCTAGCTTCTCTCCAAGCTCCGCCAGAACGGTCGCCACGTTGTCGAGGCCGCCACAGTGCTCCGGGTAGCCCGCCAGATCGAAGGCCGTGGCTTCGGGGGATGAAATCTGCAGAAATCCCCGTGGTGTGTTGATTCTCACCGTAGGCATCGCCTCCGCGTTGCGCCGAGCGACGAAACCTACCTCTACGAGCCCACAACGGATCGGCGAGCGGTTCTTCGGGACAACGACCTGGAAGAGCTGGGGCTGCTGGTGCGCCGCCCCGTGGTACCGAGCGGCCGTCAGGAGGCCGGCATAGTTGGGGACCTCGAGCTGCTCCATGAGCTGAGGAACGAACTGCTCGGCGGGCAGACATCCTAGATGCTGGTACTCGGGAGGAACCAACACGTGGAAGCCGCGATGAGGTGAGGCGACCAGCCCTTTTTTCTTGAGTCGCCTGAGCGCGGACCGCGCCGCCGTAAGGGAAGCTCCCAGTTCTCCAGCCAGGTCCTCAGTCGAGAAGTGGTACCGGCCTCGCGAGGCCCAATCACGAAGAAGGCGGGACGCCAAGTGATGACCAGAGCCTGAATTCACTTGCTGAAAGTACCGAAAAACGGCGCTTTTGTCGAGCAATTCCTGACGTCCGCTGTTTGGCGCACCAAAGCTCCCCCACCCAAACAGACCTTATCCCTTGTCGCACACGGGATTGACTGGGTTTTCAATGATTTGGCCGGTGGATCGGGAAGTTCGAGTACATTTCCCAAGTGAGGCAACAGGCGGGGCTAAACGCCCCGCCTGTCGACCCCCCTTTCAAGATTCGAAAGAATCTCTATTTATGCAACCTCACGTTTCCACTGAATGTTTCAACCGATATCTCAGCACCGCCTGAACCGATCGAGAACTCTAGATGTCGGCCGGGGGCATAACGACTCGTAGTTTGTACCTCTCCCCCGAAGTCGTTGGTTATCCGACCACTGAATGTGCTGATTTCAAATGAAACGGCAGTGACGTTTCCCAGCGACAGCTCGACGTTGCCACTGTGCGACTCGACATCCAGATCGGCTTGTGCCGTAAGAGCGCCACTGAATGTGACCGAACCCGATACAGATTCAAATTCCGCCGAACTGATCTCGCCGGCCTCTACCTCTATATCTCCACTGACTGTCTCCACTTCAACGCTGCGAGCGATGCCGCTCAGATGAACCGATCCGCTGACGGACTCCACAGATACCTCGGTTTGAAAGCCCGACACCTCAATGTTTCCACTGACCGTCTCGATATCCACTTGCTCGGGTTTGCCGGTGAGGCTGACCTCTCCACTCACCGACTCTACGCTCGCCGTTCCGCTTATCTCAGAAATTTCGATATCGGCACTGACCGTCTCGACCGAGAGTCGACTCCCCCTGGGAACCCACACATTGAGATCCGAATCGATATCTCGCCGCCTCCTGCCGTAGCCCTCGGACACCTCAACTTCGATCCGCAGGCGACTCGCATCACCAGTGATTTTCAGTTCCTTGACGTCATCTCCAAGCGTTCCGGTGATCTTTACCTGCGCCTGATCCCAGCCTTTGACGACGACAGACCCGGATATGTTCTCGATACCAATCTGCGCGTTTGCATCCACTGATCTTGTCTGATCGACCGATTCTCCGGCCACTACACTTCCAGTTAACAGCACACTTAGTAGTGAAATTGTGAGTACGATCCTCATTTGCATCTCCTTTGACTCCCAGGCACTACACCCGGCTGAGTCGTTTTAGTAATTCAGATTCACTCATATAGAGCGCCGCCAGGTGATGGTTCAGCTGACGACTCTCTGGAAAATTTTCAAGCGCTACCCTGGTTTCACCGATTGCCCGATCGACCTGCTGAATGCTTGATCGGATCTGAGCAAATGCCTCCGGCCCCAACACGGACCTTTCGCGTTCGATCGCTACAAGCAAATCTCTCTTGGTCTGCAAGACGCCATATTCGACTCGGGCTTGAATCGCGGCATCAGACAACTGATCTGCCCGGTATTGCAGCGCCGCGCGGCCAGCCGGCTGCGCATCAGCGGGAATCTCCAAGGTAGCCTCTGAGCCCAGCCCCGAGCCGATCCATCGGATCGTCATGGGTACGAGAAGCGCCAAGAATCCGAGTGCCGCGGCGATTCCCAGCCGATTCCATCGGCGAGTTCTTACTCGCATAGCTCCACGGGCCGACCGTGCCGGGAGTTGCGCCTGAACTTCGTGCCCCTGGGGCGTATTTTCGAGGCGACTCGAGATCTCCGGCCACAAATCCCTTGGGGGTGCCGAGCCGGAACGCAGATCTCTCGCTTGGATCATCAACGATCGCACTGACTTGAGCTCTCGATTGCATGAGTGACAGGCTTTGAGATGCTCGCGGACCGAATCGAGATCATCGGCATTGAGACCGCTGTCCTCATAGTCGAAAAGTAGGCCACTCACCTTTTCACAGTTCATTGTCGTAGCGCCTTTCTCAGGGTTAGCCGGGCCCGGTGGAGCAGAGCCTTGGAAGTGCCGGTTGCAATGCCCAGCAACTCGGCAATCTCGCGATGTTTGTATCCTTCGACGTCGTAGAGAACGAACACGGCCCGCGCCCTGGCCGGCAGTGCGGCGATGGCACTTTCTAGGTCCAGAGTGATCGATGGGTCGGCATGAGTGATCTCCGGTGTCCTTGCCAAGACTTCAAAGTCTGTCGGTCGAAATCGGTCGGCCCAAAGCTTCCTTGAACGCAGGTGACCGAGCGAAAGGTTCACGGCAATTCGATGCAGCCAAGTGTAGAAAGAGCTCATGCCTCGAAAAGTGGGCAGCTTCTCCCAAGCCTTGACAAAGGCATCCTGGGTGAGTTCTTCGGCGCGAGTCCGATCACTCACCATCCGTAGGCAAAGACCGTAGACTCTCGCGACATACTCGCGGTGCAGAGCTTCGTAGGACTCCACATCGCCATTCCGGGCGCTCTCCACTAATGCCGCTTCGGGAAAAGACTCTTCACTCATCGCCAAAACCGACACCTGGTTTGAGGAGTTTCTTGCAGGGTCGATCCATTCCGGGCTCACACACACTTTGATGTCAAGACTACCGTAATGGTTTACTCACCGCAGGAGGATTCACGTCGGAAGGTGACGGCGCCAGGCTCGGCAGAACAGCGATGGGCTATACTCCCGGCATGGAGTGCAAGTCCGCGGACCGTTCACGACGGGCAGCATCTCCGCCCGTTCTGGGCCTTCATATCGGCGTCTTCCTGGTTAGCCTCTCGTCCCTCGTCTTCGAGATCGCCCTAACTCGCATCTTCTCCGTCACTCTCTGGTACCACTATGCCTACCTCGTGGTCTCCTTGGCCCTCTTTGGGCTTGGCGCCGGAGGGTTGCTGGCCTTCTTCGGCGCTTCCTACATTAAGCCGCGTTACCCCGGTATTTTGCGCCAACTCGCTGTTTTCCAGGCCATCACAATGCTATTGTGTTTGGCCTTCGTTCTCGGCACTTCCCTCGAGCCCTCCTTGGAGTTGACTCGTACCCTGGTCCTAGTGGCCACCTATCTGGCCTATGTCGTCTGTGCCGTGCCTTTCGCCTTCGTGGGCCTTGTCCTGGCGTTGGTGATGAGTCGCGAGACCGCGTTGGTCTCG
Organism: Thermoanaerobaculia bacterium; assembly: GCA_036446675.1. Lineage (GTDB taxonomy): Bacteria > Acidobacteriota > Thermoanaerobaculia > Multivoradales > JAHEKO01 > JAZFTL01. Next base: position 6,159 of record JAZFTL010000295.1, on the reverse strand, counting down.
ACGCTCTACTTCGCCGACCTGGTTGGCGCGGCGACAGCATGCCTGGTCTTCCTCGGCGCTATCCAGGTCTTCTCGGGACCCGAAGTTGTCCTCCTAGCAGCGGGTCTCGCCCTCACCGCCTCGTTTTTCCTGGCCGGCAGGGGAAAGGCCCTCAACTGGCGGATCGCGGCATCCCTGATCGCCGTCATTGTCGTTGTCTACATCAACGCCGAGACCCGTCTCTTCACTGTCCAGCACACTAAGACCTACAAGGAAAAGGAAGACATCGTCTACGAGAAATGGTCGCCCATTGCCCGCATTACGGTTCATCCCAACATCTTTTTCGAGGTCAATCCAGAAAACCCTTTCGGCTGGGGCATGAGCTCGGTTTTTGTGCCCCAAAAACCGATCAAGCAGATGTGGATAAACCAGGACGCCTGCGCCGGCACACCAATCACGGCCTTTTCCGGCGACCTCTCCGAAGTCGACTTTCTACGCTACGACATCACATATTTCGTGTACCACACTCGGTCTGCAACTCGGAGCGCCTTTATCATCGGCCCCGGCGGCGGCCGCGACGTTCTTGCCGCTCTTTACTTCGGCATCGAAGACATTAAGGCCTGCGAAATCAACCCGGTAATTGTTGACGTAGTCAAAAATCGATATCGGGACTTTGCCGGCGACATCTACTCACGGCCGGGTGTCGAGGTGATAGTAGCGGAGGGGCGCAGTGCTATCCGGCGCCAGGAACAGAGCTTCGACGTCATCATGATCTCTCTGATCGACAGCTGGGCCGCCACGGCGGCCGGCGCTTTCGCGCTCAGCGAAAACCACCTCTATACCGTCGAGGCGATAGGCGACTACTTGGCAAAGCTCAACGACGACGGCTTTTTGTCAATTACGCGCTACCTCTTCAAGCCCCGCAACCAGACCCTGCGGCTCGTCGTCATCGCCCGCCAAGCTCTCGAAGAACTCGGTATTCAACACCCCGCCGAGCACATCGCCGTTATCAGTACCCGCCCCGGGAATGGGATGGCCACAGTGCTGGTCAAGGCGAGCCCAATAACAACCGCCGAGCGAGCGGCGATCGAGGCGGCGGCCGACCGGCTCGCCTTCGTCGTCCTCCATCTTCCGGGGACGACCGGTGGCGATCCGGGATTCAATCGGGCGCTAACGGGCCCCCTCGAAACGGTCATCGACGAGTCCTTCTACGACCTGCGACCGGCGACCGACGACTGGCCGTTCTTCTTCCAGATGATGTATTTTCGAAACGCTTTCGACCTCATACTACATCCCGACGACATCGTCGGCCAAACCTTTAACTACCAAACGCCTCTGGTCTTGATGGGGCTTTTGGTCATAGCGACGCTGCTGGTGGCCGAGTTCTACTTCTTCCCCCTGAGGCGTTTGACGAATGTCACGGGTCTGCCCCGGGAATGGGCTGCTTTCTTCATTCTGTTGGGAGTTGGTTTCATGTTCGTCGAGATCGCGATGGTGCAGAAAGGTGTTCTTTACCTTGGTCATCCGAGCTTCAGCTTGTCGGTAGTGCTGTTTTCGATGATGGGCTTCGCCGGCCTCGGCAGCTTATGGAGCGGCCGCCAAAGCGGCGCGAGGCTTGGCCGCACGCTGCGTCGCAACCTCGGTCTGGCTGCGGTTCTGGCCCTGGTGTCGCTGGCCGGCTCGGAGGCCCTGATCCGCCTGACGATCCATCAGACCCTGGGCTTGAAAGTCGTGTTGTTCGCGCTCCTCGTCGGATCGGTGGCCTTCTTTATGGGAACTGCCCTGCCATCCGGCATTCGCCTTCTAGGCGATCGCCAAGCCGAAGCAATTCCGTGGGTTTGGGCGTTGAATGGCGGAGCCTCCGTTCTCGGCTCGGTTCTCGCGATGACGGTCGCGATGACCCAGGGGTACAGGCTTACCCTGCTCCTGGGAAGCGCCTGCTATGTACTAGCCTTTCTGGTCGTCCCCAAGGTTGGGGTTCCGACCTCCCGGATTGAGGTCGCCCCAGTATTGAGACCAGACTCCTAATCTCCATAACGGTAGCCACGCGGAGCCCTGACTTTGAGCCGGCGCTCTCGCATGCGAATCGAGACCTTCTGGTATCCGACCTCTCCCACCGGGTGCTCTGCACGGTAGCTCAGCAGGTAGTATCCAATATTCTCGTTGGCGATCTTGCGCAATGGCGTTAAGAAATTGATGATGTTGTGATAGTAGAGACCACCCGAATCGGCAGCCAGGGTATTGAGGAAACCCTCTTGAGAATGCCGACTTCCTACGGGCACAAGGTCCATCGTGTAAATGGCGACGTGGTTGTCGTTCAGTGCCTGTTCGAGATCTGGATAGTAGCGCCGATCCGGTCGAGCAAAGATGCCGCTTCCGTCAACCACACCAAAACCTGTCGAGAAGAGGAGCAGATTCTTCCTTCCGACGATATGACCCGTAGCCTCGGCGAGGAGCCGTATGGCATCGTAGATGACCCGGGTCTCTTTCCTCAGTTTCTTGCCCACCGGCAGACTCCGAAAAAGAGAGGCTCGAGTCGAAGGGATCGCCTGTCGCCTCGATGGCCAGTTGTTGCCGGGATCTTCACCCCGGGCCGCATCTGACAAGGCTCTGGTGATCGCTTCCCGGTCTTGAGTGAAATCCTGATGGACTTTGAGCTTGACGTCATAGCCGACAACCGCAACCCAGTCCGAGGGCTTCATCTCGGTTTCAATCCACTCACGACTGTCGCGCGCCGCTCTGAGTTGCCTTCTCAGAAGACGACTGTCTCCGCTAGCGAAGAATCTTTGGTCGTGAAAAAAGAATATAAAGTAACGGCTGGCTGGAATTTCTCCGTCGAGAGCACCCGACCTGCCGTCAATGGAATAACGAGTGGAGTAGAAACTCACTCCACTCAAAGTCAACTGCTCACCGTCCTCCTCCACGACGAAATCGTCCTTTGTGAGACCCGTTACCAAGTTGCCGTCCTTGTCGGTCACCAGCACATCGAGCAAGACTTCGCTCACCTCGATTTCACCCTCGAAGCGCGACACAGGCGCCTCCTCACCGCTGGTTACGACGCCAGCGAGAACGATTCCTCCAACAACTAGTGGTGATAAGAAGCTCTTACGCATTTTAGTCTCCTGAGAATTGGCGCCTACCCCAGTTGGCCTTCTCTAGGCTCTTTAGGCACGCAAGGTGCGGGCCAGGTCAGAGAAGATTCCACCAACCAAAGCCCTCAGGACGCAATTATGAAATGATTGGTGGGTTCACTGCAAAGGAGTACTGAATGAAGAACCGATCCTTGGCTATGTTGTTGGTACTTTTACTGTCGCCGATCGTGCCTGTGGCACAAGCCGCAAAGCCCGGACTCAGACCAGTTCATACATACTCGATCGTGGCCCGCGACCCAGTCACGGGCGATCTCGGGGTGGCCGTACAGTCGCACTGGTTTTCGGTCGGCTCGGTGGTCACCTGGGCGGAGGCCGGCGTCGGAGCCATCGCAACACAGTCATTCGTGGAGGTCTCCTATGGCCCACTCGGACTGGCACTGATGAAGGCTGGGAAGACCGCACCGGAAGCTCTCAAGGCCCTGCTGGCAGTCGACGAAAGTGCCGACGTACGCCAAGTTGCTATGGTGGATCGGCACGGAAATGTCGCTGTTCACACCGGGGAAAAATGCATCGTCGCCGCCGGCCATCACGAGGGTAGCCAGTTCACCACCCAAGCCAATCTCATGGAGAAAGATACCGTTTGGGGAGCAATGGCGACCGCCTATGAAACTGCGGAGGGCGATCTCGCCGAGCGACTGATGGCGGCGCTCGAGGCCGCTCAAAAAGAGGGCGGCGATATCCGTGGCAAACAGTCGGCGGCAATCCTGATCGTACCGGGAACCAGTTCGGGAGCTCCCTGGAGAGAACGGAAAGTCGACTTGAGAGTGGAAGATCACCCGGAGCCGCTCAACGAGCTCCGCCGAATACTACGCGTTCATCGAGCCTATGAGCACATGAACCAAGGAGACGAACTCTTCGCCAAAGGCGAGATCGACGGAGCTCTCGATGAGTACGGTATCGCAGCCGAAATGTACCCTGAGAATGTCGAAGTCAAGTACTGGCAGGCAGTCACGATGGCGGGAGCGGGTAAGCTCGAGGAGTCTCTGCCCATATTCAAAGAAGTCTTCTCCCGGGATAGGAATTGGCTTACTCTAACCCCAAGATTGATCGCCTCCGGACTGTTGCCGGACGACCCGGAACTGTTGCAGGCCATCCTGGCGACTGCCGAGTGACTCCAGATTCCGCCTGGGTTCGATCTATCGCATCGATTGAAACATCTGCTTGAGTTGCTCTCGGTCCATCTGAATAAGACCGGCAAATTCGCCGCCGGACTGGAGCCACTCGCCGCCGTCCAGAGTGACCACTTCACCTGTAATAAAACCCGATTCCCCGGCGAGGAGATAGGTGGCGAGATCGGCGATTTCCCGATGGGTCCCAAAGCGATTCAAGGGAATCCTCTGCTTCGCCGTCTTCTCCATATCTCCAGCCATGAGTCTCGAGAAGGCACCCTTTGTCGGAATCGGACCTGGAGCGATCGCGTTCACCCGGATGCCGTAGGTCGCCCATTCGACCGCAAGAGAGCGGGTCATCGCCAGAACCCCAGCCTTCGCACACGCACTCGGCAAAACGAATGGAGAGCCCGTCCACGAATAGGTGGTGGCAATGTTGAGAATATTACCTTGACGATTAGAGTCGCTGATAATGCGGCGACCGAAATCCACTGAGCAGTGAAAAGTTCCATTCAAGACGATTTGAATGACCGAGTTGAAAGCGTTCGGCGACAGATCTTCGCTGGTGCAAAGAAAATTCCCGGCAGCGTTATTGATCAGCGAATCGAGGGGACCCAGATCGCCTTCAAGCCGATCGAAGGCATTATGTACGGCCTCGGGATCCCGAACGTCGGCGACCGCGAACGCCACTCTTCCTCCCGCCCGCTCAATCCGCTCAGCGGCGTCCTGCAGCCTTTTCTCAGTCCGGCCGATGATGCCGACATGAGCACCCAGGCCCGCAGCTCTCTCAGCCATGGAAAAACCCAGCCCCGAGCCTCCTCCTGTCACGACAACTACACGGCCTTGCAAGAGATCTGCCCGAAACATTGTTCACCCACCTCCGAAACTCCGAGTTTCAATTCGTCGGCTGTCCAACCAGAGTCGCACCGGCCCAACTCGAAGCCAACAAATTCGGCGAGATTGGCGACTACAGTCTCTCGCCCACCAGAAGCCGGTATTTTGTAACTTCCAAGACTCCGACAACCTGTGTGAAGGTGTCGGAGTCTGAGATCCGAAAGGGCTCCCCAAACGACGGCTCGGCTGAAGTGTCGATAGCCTTCTCCATCACCGCGTCGAAGATTCCGCTGCTATCGTACCTAAAAGCGGCATCCTCGGTATTCCAAATCGTCACCGACAGCCCGCGATCCTTCTGATGAATATCCTCGACGAAAAACACATACCTGCACCCAGTCATTGAGCTGACCACCGGAATCACATCGGAGCGATACCAGTTGCGAAATTCTTCGAGCATTCCAGTCCTGACGGTTATCGACACGATCCGAACGTGCAAGTCGGACATCCTGCGAATCGCAGAATCGGAACTCGAGCTACTCGCTTCGACACTGTGCCCCTCTATCGACGACTCTTCAGGTTCTTCATCCGGCTCCGCCGGCGGTTGGCTCCAGAGGTCTATTCCCCAACGCACCGGATCGGTGAGATACGGACTGATCTCGTTCATGAGATGCTGAAAACCGCCGTCGGTCTCGTGTGCTTCCGCCTTGTTTTGACTGCGCCACAGGGTCATCGACATCCAGAGCCCAACTTCATCCCTAGGTGCCAGTAATCCGGCCCAAAGGCAGCCGCTGGTACCACGCAGCGCAGGAATCACCACATCGGAATAGACGCGCTCTAGTTCGTCGACCTGCGCCGTCTTTACCTTGAGCTTTACGAAACGCAAATACATGATTCAAATTCTCGAGGATAGAACGAACCTCCACCACACACCCCTACTCCGGCCCGCTGCCTCGGAGGCCATTCAGTGTGGTCCGCTCTCACCAACCGTGGAGGGGCGTGGTTCCTCCGGTCACGGTTTCGATCTCCCTGCAATGACGCGATTCTAGCCGATCTCCGGGCTTCGTAGTAGTGCAGTCATTCACAGC
>JAZFTL010000294.1:0-3412 GCA_036446675.1 Thermoanaerobaculia bacterium | reverse complement strand
CGCTTCAATCGCTTCAGGCGGCATCGCGACTCTTACTACGGCCGGCCGCAGCAATCGCTCATGCATCTGGTATCCAGCCTGAAATTCCTCCACTACCATTGGCATCGCGACGTCGGCATCCTCCTGCCGCGAAACCGCTTCGTGTAGATTCGGATCGAATGGCAGCCCTGCAGCATCAATGCGAGTAACTCCGAAGCGGCGCACCAGATCTTGCATCTGCTGGAGGATCAGTTCCACTCCTTTCTGCAGGTCCTCTGCCGACCCTTCCGCGAGCTTGGCTCTTTCCAAATTGTCCAGAATCGTCAGAAACTCTTTGACTATTGGGACGTTGGCATACCGTGCATCGTCGGCCCGTTCTCGCTGAATTCTCTTGCGATAGTTCTCAAAATCCGCAAGAGTGCGCAGCGATCGTTCCCGAAGCTCAGCGAGCTCAGCGACGAGATCCTCCGGGTCGGGGTCCTCATCTTCCTCCGAAGTCGAATCTTCTGCTGCCTCGACTCCTTCAGAATCGGACTTCTCAACCGCTTCCAAGGCCTCGCGAATCGCGTCTTCAATCTCCACCGCCGACTCAGGGTCGAGTTCGAGTTGTTCAACTTCGATCGAGGACTCTAGATTCGATTCGTTGTCGTCAGTGATCGTCATACCTCTACCTGGCGCAAATATCAGTCGGACATGGTCGACTCGAGAGCAAGACTGAGACGCTCACCGAGGTAGTCGACCAGCGGAATCACCGCAGGATAATTCATTCGAGAGGGACCGAATATCCCGAGACTCCCTAGACTTTTTTCTTTGATTCCATAGGTCGTCGCAACCAAGCTGAACTCGAGATTCGATGTCAAATCGCTATCCTCACCAATGACGACTCGAACTCCTTTGCCTTCAATCAGCTGATTGAGGATGCCAACGAGCTTGGCCTTGTCTGCAAATGTATCCAACAGTCGCCGAATCATGTCGAGGTCCGCGAGTTCTGGTTGAGTCAGAACGGCAGCGGTTCCTTCAACGAGTAGACTCGGCACAGCTTCCTCACGCACTGCTTCATGCCCCAGCGCGATGGCACTCGCGAGCAGCTTGTCGACACTGGCCCTGGCATCCGCCATCATATCCAGTAACCGATCTCTGATCTCTTTCAGGGTTAGGCCGGCGAAGTGGTGAGTCAGGTAGTTCGAAATTCGTAGCAGCTCCTTTTCCGAAATCTCCGCTTTTGTTTCGATGATTTTGTGGTCGACAAATCCATTTTCAGACACCAATATGCAATGGACTCGCTTACCTGAAAGCCGAACGAAGTTCAGAGCCTTGATTACAGTCTCCCCCATATCCGGGGTAATCACGATGCCGATTAAGTGCGAAAGCTCCGATAGCAACTGGGTGGCTACGGCGACTAATTGATCGCCGTTTTGAGTGGCCTGCCGCAAGTGCTCATCGATGTACCGTCGTGCCTGCGCCGATACCAACCGGCTAGGCATGAGCGAATCGATGTACAGATGATACCCAGAATCTGTGGGCACCCTACCGGCGGAGGTGTGAGGCTGACTCAGGTATCCCAGATCTTCCAAGTCGGCCATCACGTTCCTAACGGTAGCCGGCGACAAGCCTTGTCGGTGCCGCTTCGCCACCGAGCGCGAACTCACCGGTTCGCCACTCGAGAGGAAGGTGCTAATGATCTCCCTGAGAATGCTACGGTCCCTAGCCGTCAACTGTTGGGAAGCATCTGTCTGTCTCATATTCTTCTCGGCGCCTTAGCAGTCCGTGGTGGAAGTCCAGGCAGTCGCGTTGCGTGCGCCATGGGGCCAAATGCAAGGCGGCGCGAGAGAGACGATGCCGTAGCATCGTCGAGGAGGGCCAACGCAGCAGATGGCCCCATGCCGCCGCAACCCAGAGGGCGACAAGGGCTTACGGCACGTCTGCTGCGTTACTCGTCGTCGGCGATGGCACCGCATCGACTCCTCCTCGTGTCTTGCATACATACCCCAAATACCTTATCGCGCGACTACTTGGACTTCCACCACGGGCTGCTAGATCCCAAATAAGCCCCTCCCGATCGGAGAGCTACCGGATCAGCATTCCATCGGCGCAGGCTCGCTTTAAAACCGTGGCCTCGAATCAACTTTGGAGTCGCCACAATTCCTCTCTCATATTTTAGCGCACCCGTACAGGCTACGCTGAATCTTTTCCAGATGACTCCGACGACGACCGACCTTCGGTTTTCCTCACAAGGAGTATCCAATGCTAAGATCGCACCGTACCACCTCTTCGATAGGTCCGCCTATTATGCCTTCAATCAATCACAGCACCATGCAAATGACCGCCAAGATCGTGTATTACGGCCCTGGCCTGTGCGGTAAGACTTCGAATCTGCAATATATCTATGACCATACTCTGGGAGATTCTCGAGGTGAAATGGTTTCCCTCGAGACCCAAACCGATCGCACCTTATTCTTCGACCTCCTGCCGATGGAAGTAGGGAACGTCGCGGGGTATCAAACTAGAATTCAGCTCTACACCGTTCCCGGCCAAGTGTTCTACAACTCTACCCGCAAATTGGTGCTACGCAACGTCGACGGTCTCGTGTTCGTAGCGGACTCTCAGAAATCCATGCTCGAGGCCAACGGTGAGTCGATGGACAATCTCGCCGAGAACCTCGCCGGTTTGGGATTGTCTATCGATAAGATTCCGCTGGTGCTTCAATATAACAAACGTGATCTTCAAGGTATTGCAACCATCGAAGAAATGACTGAGTCACTTGATCGACATGGCTGGTCTGTCTGTGAAGCATCTGCCATCAACGGCGAGGGGGTGTTCGAAACCCTCAGGATCGTTTCGAAAGTGACCCTCCGAGCTCTGAAGAAAAAGCTAGAGGCCGGCCAATTGCCGATCCGCAGCTCAACAGTCATCGCACCCAGCACAGCACAGTTGGCGGCCCTCAAGAATGCTTCGAAGGGTTTGGCAGAGTCACCCGCGGACAATCATCGCACCGTAGTTTCGAGAGATGTTCCAATCAGAATGAGCCGTCGCGATTTCGAGCGCGCCAAGACCATGCATGTAACATTGAGAATCGAGGATGACGCCCAGGAGACAGTTGAGGAGATCTCTGATCTCAGTTTCGATCTGACTTCCAAATCAGACGATGACTCGGTCTTCGTAAATCTCAAGATTGATCTTACGGCGGGGACTCCAGATCGGTGAGCTGCCGCTCGGCCTGCAACCTACCTGCCACCTCACCAGCAATCCATTACCCACCCCGGCAGTTCATGATGAGATCCCACCCTGGGCAGACCTGTCTATGAAATGCCCGTTTTGCGGCAAGACTGAAGACCGAGTCGTCGATTCGAGAGAAAGTCGCGACGGGCTGGCAGTTCGTAGGCGACGTGAGTGCCTAAAGTGTTCTCGAAGGTTTACTTCCTACGAGCAAATC
>JAZFTL010000293.1:0-2245 GCA_036446675.1 Thermoanaerobaculia bacterium | reverse complement strand
GCACTCTCCTCCCTCGGTGAAATAACCATTGTGGCGCCCCTGAGGAACCAGAGCGGAATCAGCCACGCTCTGAACCTGCGGGATCCGATCTTCGTAATGGCCCGGGAGGTGGCGGGCGTTCCGGCGACGGCTTTGACCGCGACCCCGGCGACCTGTGTACGGGTAGCGGTGGGCCATATTTTTCGAGATTCTCGCCCTGACCTGGTTGTTTCCGGAGCCAATCGGGGGCTCAACTTCGGACGCAATACCTATATATCCGGCACCGTAGCGGCAGCCCGTGAGGGTGCTCTACAGGGGATTCCGGCGATCGCCGTATCCCTTGCGATCGAGGCTTACCCGGATTTTGCGGAGGCAGCAGCGGCCACCGCCGAGGTCGCTGAGATCGTCAAGGTACACGGACTCCCGGCCGGAGTGTTTCTCAACCTGAACGTGCCGGCGTCGCCGGTAAAGGGTCTGAAACTCTCCCGCCAGAGTCACCTGGCGGGTACTGAGCATTTTGATGCGCGGCAGAATCCCTACGGCCGACCCTATTTGTGGAGCTTCTTCGAGCAGCCGACGGCTGCGGCCGAGCCGGGCACCGACATCGCGGCGGTGAGGGATGGATACGTGGCGGTAACGCCGCTGCAAGCCTTTGAGTCGGCCGAGTCGGCCTTTGAGACACTCGAGCATTACTTTCCGCGCTCTTCTCCCGCTGCCACGGTTCCGTAGGTTGCGCAGATTGGCGCGAATACTACAGGGGTCTCACTCGGCGGCACCTTGCAGGTCTCGCGCCGCCAAGTAGCCTGGAATACTGGTGGCCTGGGTGGCAGCGCGAACGATGGCGTCAGCCATTACTTCGGCGGCCAGAGCGCCCACCAAGGTCAGATTGACTTCACCGCCGAAGGTGCCGGTAGCGAGCGCAAAGATCAGGTCGCCGTCGCTCGGTAGGTGCGATGGTGAGATGGCGCGGGCGAAGCCGTCATGGGCCATCATGGCCATCTTCTTCGCTTCGACCTGGGTCAGCGTCGCATTCGTTGCGACGACCCCGATAGTGGTGTTCTCGCCGCTCCGCGGCTGGGGTTGCCGCCTGAGGCCTGAGCGGATCAGCTTGCGGGCGTCAATCAGCGAGGAGCCGTCTTCACTACGAGCGCCGGCCACAACCTGACCGGTCGCCGGATCGATGATGTCGCCGACGGCGTTGACCGCAACCATCGCTGCAACCACCAAGCCGTTGGGTAGCGAGATGGAGGCCGTACCGAGGCCGGATTTCATCGAGCCGCCTGGTCCACCCATCTTGCCGACAGTTGCCCCCGCACCTGCACCGATGTTTCCTTCTGAGACCGGTCCACCTGTGGCGGCTTCAGCTGCGGCATAACCACAGTCCGCGCCTGGGCGAATATGTGGCTTTCCGCCGATCCCCAGATCAAACAGAATCGCGGCGGGAACGATGGGCACCTTGGCCACCCGAGTCTCATAGCCGATGTCGTGCTCCTCGAGGTAGCGGACGACGCCGGTGGCCGAGTCCAGACCGAAAGCGCTGCCGCCGGACAACACCAGGGCGTGAACTTTTTGGACGTGATTGACCGGGTCGAGCAGCGCGATCTCACGCGTGCCGGGAGCGCCGCCGCGAATGTCGACGGCTGCTACGGCGCCACCGGGTCCCGTCAGGATCACCGTGCAGCCGGTCGGTCGCTCCTCGAGAGTGTGGTGGCCGACCTTGAGGCCCGCGACATCGGTTAGGCCTCCGGCGGAGGCTAGGTGGGAGCTCACCTGGAAGACGCCAAGGGTCGTCAGGGCCAAGCCAATCATGAAATTGCGTGGCGCGGCATTCATCGTGCAATCTCCTCCTCGAGGTCACTCGAAAAGCAAAGGCAACTACCGAAATCGAGGTGCTCGGCGGACTTGCTAGCGCCGTTACTCTCCAAGTTCATAGTTTAGAACATACCGCTCAGGGTGAGATGGTACCAGTGGCCATCGATTCGGGAGCGGTTGCTCTTTCGCAGCGCCTGCGCCGCTGAGGATGGACCGCAGTCCCACCCTGCGAAGATTTTCTGGCGCGGAGCCTTAGATCATCGCCGCCGCGATCGCGGTTCGACCTGGCGGAAGTCGCGTAGAATACGAGCCGGTCGTTGCCGCCGCTAGCGGAATGGCTCCGAGGGAAGGGAGACCAGATGATCAGCAGTAACCGCAAGCGATCGGTCTGTATTGGAATTCACGGAGAAAATGCGCGCTGATGTCTTTGGACCGGTTCTCGAGTGGATAGAGA
>JAZFTL010000292.1:0-11660 GCA_036446675.1 Thermoanaerobaculia bacterium | reverse complement strand
GAGTAGTCTTCGAGAGCCGGATAGAGGATCTCCTCGATGGTCGGCCCGAGGCGGTGAATCTCGTCGATGAAGAGAACCTGACCAGCTTCCAAATTGGTGAGGATGGCAGCCAAGTCTCCCGGGCGCTCGATCACCGGACCTGACGTGGCGCGAAGATCGGCTCCCATTTCCCGCGCGATGATGTGAGCCAGGGTGGTTTTTCCCAGGCCGGGCGGGCCAAAGAAAAGTACGTGGTCGAGCGACTCTTTGCGATCGCAGGCCGCCTGAACGAAGATGCGAAGCTTATCGATAATGCGATTTTGCCCGATGTATTCATCGAACGTTTTCGGCCGCAGGGAAAGCTCGACACCGAGATCCTCGGCATCGGGAGTGCCCGAGAGGAGTGATTGGTCGGTCGTCATCGAGTGATTCTAGCCTGCATTAGAAAGGCGTGCCGCTGCTCAAACTCGCGACAGTTTCTTGAGACTTGCTCTTAGCAATTCGGGGAAAGCGCCGCCGGGGAGTTCTTGACGAACCTGGGTCGCGGCGCGTTCGGCCTCGGCGGGTTTGTAGCCCAGGTTGGCGAGGGCGAGGACCAGATCGTCTTCGGAAGCGACGCGCATCTGAGTCGGCAGATCAGCCGCCAGCTTCTGGGCGCGGTCTTTCAGCTCGAGGACCATGCGTTGGGAGGTCTTCTTGCCGATGCCGGAAATGGTGGTGAGCCGTGCTTCATCGCCCGTTGCCAAGGCCGCGATGAGGTCATCTGGGGCGATTCCCGAAAGGATGACTCGACCCAGTTTTGGACCGATTCCACTTACGCTGATGAGCATTTCGAAGAGCAGTTTTTCGTGCTCGGTGTGAAACCCAAAGAGTTCGATCGCGTCCTCACGGACGTGGGTGTAGATAAAAAGTCCCACGGCGACGTCTCCAGTTATTTTCTCGATTTCGTAGTATGTTGAGAGTGGTACATGTACCTCGTAGCCGACGCCATGTACGTCGATCAACAGTCGCTCCGGAGAAGTGTGGAGTAGCGAGCCGCGCAAATATCCGATCACGGGATCAATTGTATCTTGCCGGTAGTCGATCGGGTGAGAGAATGCAGATTGTGACGAACGAGAGCACGCAGGATCTAAGCCGATCGCGTCTGCCGGAACTCTTGGACCAGAGTTCTCTGTCACTCGCCGAGACCGAAGCAGCGCTCAGTGACCTCGATCGCGTCACTCAGTGGCTCTGGGGTCTGCCACCCTTGTATCAGACTCTACTTCCGCGGCTTTCGAGGGGCCCTCCAACCCCGTGGATCCTCGATATCGGTACGGGATCCGGCTTCGTTCCAAGTGCACTGGCACATAAACTTCGACTTCTGGAAATCGGTTCTCATTGTATTGGAGTCGATCGTAAAATCAGCCATCTGTTATTCGGACGCAAGGTTGGACATGGGTTTCTGCCTGTGGTTGCCGAGGCGAAGGCGCTGCCGTTTCGAGACGGCGCGGTGCATTGGTCGATGTCCACGTTGTTCTTTCACCACTTCGATGCCGAGAAGAACCGGTGGATCCTAGCTGAAATGCAGCGGGTGGCGTCTGAGGGGGCCGTGGTTGTCGACTTGCGTCGATCGGGTGTGGCGGCGTTGTTGTTGAAGATCGTTTTGCCTATTTTGGGGGCCGGTTCGGTCGCAAGAGCAGACGGTCGACTCTCTCTGCGTCAGGCCTGGACGATAAGTGAAGTTCAGAGCTTGTTGAAAGATCGCTTGGTTATTGAACTCCGAAGACGCTTTCCGTTTAGGTTTTCGTTGGTGCTGCCGGCTCGTCAGGGCTCCTGGGAGTCGCCTCGAGGTGGAGACCCTTGCCAACCTTAGTCGAGGCTGCAGGCACTGACTCGTCGACCGCCGCCGGCTTGCGACCTCGGCCGCATTGGATCGTTGGTCACCGCGGTGTCGCCGGTGAGGCGATCGAGAACACGATGGCGGGTTACTGGTTGGCGATCCGCCAGCGCGCGGACATGATCGAATTGGATGTGCAGCTCACTCGAGATCGTCAACTTATCGCTTTCCACGATTGGGACCTCGAACGGCTCGCGGGCGATCGATCGGTTGTAGAGGAGAGCCGACTCTCCTGTCTTCAGGAGATCGGTCTCCGGGCCGCTGGAACGGAAGAATCGCGTCGGAGCAGAATGCCTTCTCTTCAGGAGGTTTTGGACGAACTCCCGCAGTCGCAACCTCTGAATGTGGAATTGAAACGACGCGCGGCAGAGCCCGCGGATCTGGCAACAGCGTTGGGAGAGTTGATCCGAAATCGCCGCAACGTACTCGTGTCCAGCTTCGATTGGGAGCTCTTAGCCGTAGTGAAGAAGATTCTCCGAAATTGCCCTCTAGCGCCGATTGGCCGTGAAGATCCAGAGGCGCTGCTCGAAGCGGCTGAGAGGCTTGGGGCCTTCAGTATTCACTGTAGTCGACGCATCGCCGACAAAGAGCTCATCGAGGGCGCCGCGATACAGAAGCGACCTCTTCTGGTTTACACGGTGAATGAGGCGCAAGAGGCACGAGACTTGTTCTGTTTGGGAGCGAAGGGAGTTTTCTCGGATTTTCCCGGTCGTCTGCGTCGGAGTCTCGAAGAGGCGGAATGAACGCTGCTGCAACAGCGATCGCGGTGATCGATCAGGGCTCAACGATCACCAAAGGAGCGGTCTACGGGCTGGACGGCCGAGAGCTCTTCACTACAGAGACAGCGGTAGAGCGCCGGATTACCTCAACCGGTGTCGAGCACGATCCTCACCAACTCATCGCGGCTGTCCAGCAGGTTCTGACTGCGGCCCGGAGTGCTGCGCCGATCGCAGCGGTGGCGCTAACCTGCCAGCGCTCCACTTGTCTGGTGTGGGATCGAGAGACTGGAGAACCGTTGACCACGGCGATCTCATGGCAAGATCGCTCGCAGTTGCCGCGGGTGAAGTTGCTGGCGAAGCACGCGGACGAAGTGTCGCGCCGCACCGGATTGCGCCTCTCGCCCCATTATGCTGCTCCCAAGTTGGCTCACCTTCTCGAGAGTGTCTCCGGCGGCAGGCGCCGGGCGGCAGCCGGAGAGATCGTGGCCGGCACCTTGGATGCCTTCTTAGTGCATCAACTGACCGGTAGCCCGTGTACGGAGCCGGGCCAAGCCGGCAGAACCCTGCTGTACAACCTGGAAAATGGTGGGTGGGATTCCTTCCTGGCCGACCTCTTCGGAATTCCGCTCAATGCCCTCCCGGAGGTGCGGCCAAGTGTGGGAGACGGACGGCGAATCGGTGACATTCCTTTGATTGCGGTCGCCGGCGACCAGCAAGCGGCGCTGCTGGGACATGGAGGTTGGTCGCCAGGGGTCACCATGGCTCATTTCGGAACGGGAGCTTTCGTTCTGGCGTCATGCGGCGAAGAGATCGTTCGCCATCCCAATCTCCTGAGCGCTGTGATCGCCGAAGTGGGCACCACCCGCAGGTTTCAATTGGAGGGTACCGTCAATAGCGCGGGTAGTGCTGCCGACTGGGCTTGCCGACTGACCGGTGAAAGTCTTGCGGCTTGGGCCACCAGGGAAATTGTCCCTGAGGGCCTGCCTTGGGTTCTTCCGGCTTTCAATGGCGTGGCTGCTCCCTGGTGGCGGCCGGAGGCGCGAGGAGTCATCGCGGGACTCACCATCGGGACCCAGGGCGAGGATATTCTAGGCGGAGTCTTGCTTGGGGTCGCCATGCGGATACTCGACTGTATCGACGCTCTAGGTGAGGCCGGTATAGCGCCGGAGGTTCTACGGGTCAGCGGTAAATTGACTCGCTTGAATGGCTTGGTTGGCATTCTTGCGGACGTGGGCCAGATCCCCGTTGAGGTCTCCGCTTTAGAGGAGACCGGGTTGTCGGGCCTAGCCAAGCTGGCGATCGCCGGCTTGACCGGGACGCATGACCTGCTCGGCGAGGCGTTGACGGGAGCGAGACGCGAGCCCAGCTGGACGGCGGACCGTGCCCTGGCGCTGCGCGGTCGGTGGCGCCGTTTTGTGCGGCGCAGCCTAGATGGCTAGTCCTGAAGATGTGGATCTTCAAAGCCGTCTCGCCTCCAGGTGTACTTTGCTTCCGGGGCAGCTTCGAGGCCGGCACTCTCCAAGCTTCGACCCAGGTCGTCTAGTAATTTATTGCGTCCTTGAATAACAGCGAGATTCAAAAAGAACTCCTTGCCTCTCCCGTTGCGAGTTTCGTGGATCACCCGCAGAGATTCGGAGTCGGGGCGCGGAGCGCAGTAGAAAATCTTGTCGTAGGGGATCGTTTTGTAGCCAAAAGCGTGCAGTGGCTGATAGGCGATCTCACTATCGCCAACGAGCACTGCCGGACGCCTTGCGGTCCACCAGATCTTGAGGAGGGTGATGCAGAACAGGAGCCCGTAAAGGCCGAGAACTCCAAAGGCGCGGCCGAGGTGGGCGCTGCCCGGCGACCGGAAAATCCAAGCGACCGCGCCCAGAGCCGCGACGACGCCAAGGCCCCAGAATAGCGCTTTGCGGCAAGCGTTTCGTATCCAGGGACGAAAGGGAAATGAAGACTGGGCCATCAGCATTCTCTCAGTGAACTGTTGAGCTCATTGGGTCGTATCGTTGTATGGAAGGACAGTGACATGAGAAGTTTTCGCGACAGTGTTTCGATTCGAGTATTGTATGCCGTGGTCAGCGGTACGATCATCTTCTCATTCTTGGCTCAAGTGTTGCGTGGCGACTGTCCAACTCCTTGAGAGATCTCATCAACGGTGTCGGCCAGCCTGGACATTAGGTGAAAAACCCCGATGAAAGACTTGGGCTCGGTCGTCTCTCGCTTGGGCTGGCTTTCACAATTTTACTCTACTTCGGCGGCAACGCCGGAAAAGCCGAGTCGCTGTTGTCTTCGAGCTCGGCGGAGGGGAGCCCTGTCGTCGTCGTAGAACTCTTCACCTCCCAAGGCTGTTCGAGCTGTCCTCCGGCCGACCGTCTGTTGACCCATATCGGCGAGACCGACGACTTCGCAGGTGAAAAGACGGTAACCATACCGCTCTCGTACCATGTCGACTATTGGAACCGGATAGGGTGGACCGATCCGTTCTCTTCGCAGAAGTGGTCTGTTCGTCAGAGGCGGTATGCCACGGCTCTCAATCTGCGTTCGGTCTATACGCCGCAAATGGTCGTCAACGGAGTCCGAGAGTTCGTCGGCTCCAACTCTGCAAAGGCGGTCGAGGTCATTACTTCTGAAGGGCAGCGCACTGCGCCGGGCTGGGTGGAGATCGAGGTAAACCCCGAGGGCTTGGGATCGCGCCGATTGGTTGTGGACGTCAGGGCCAACTTGGGTGGCACGGCCGAAGGAGCCTCCGCTTACGCCGTGGTCGTGCTCTGCGAAAGCGGTCTGGTGACCTCGGTGCAAAGTGGAGAAAATGCCAATCGCACCCTTGCCAACGACCACGTTGTGAGAGCTCTAGAGAGAGCTTTCTTGCTCACCGGCGGGGACAGATCGGAAGGATCGGAGCGGGTGGTCTTTGATCTTGAAAGGGATTGGAACACTGATCGGCTCGGCGTTGTAGCGTTTCTGCAATCACGCGAGACCATGGAGATCTTCGGCGCCACCCGAGTCGATTTGAGCCGTTAGAGGGTTAGTTCTTGAGTCGATAGGCCAGCCAGCCCATCGAGACGCCAGCAGTACTCAACAGGAGAGCCGCTTGCCCCAGTCGATGCAGCAGCAGGCTGCCGATCCCGAAGTTGAGGGAGAAGAGGCCGACCAAGGCGATCGCCCAGAGGCCGAGCGCTCTGCGCAGGAAGTTTCCTCCCGGTTCGTTCGACCGGTCCCGGATGCGGTTCCAGCCTGCCGAGCCGGGGCGAATTTTCTCGACGAAGGACTTTAGCTTGGACCCGTCTACGGGGGCGGTGACGAGCGTTACGAGCAACCACACGAGGGTGCTGAGCGCCACCGTGACCAGCAGTTTCTCTGAATAGAGCCAGTCCTCGTGACGGAGCTGAAGGTAGGTCGCGACGACTCCTGACGAGATCATGGCAGAGAGCTCAGTCCAGGCATTTACCCGCCACCAGAACCAGCGGATGATCCAGGTCAGGCCGGCGCCGCTGGCGAATGTGAGTAGAAACTTCCACGCTCCGGTGACCGATTGAATATTGAGGGCAATCAGAATCGAGAGACCCAGAAGCCCCGCCATCATCACTCGGGACATCAAGACATAGTGTTTTTCGGAGGCGTCTCGAACCAGGAAGCGGCGGTAAATATCGTTGACCATGTACGAAGCACCCAGATTCAAGTGCGTGTCGATGGTCGACATGAAAGCTCCGATAAGACCGACCAGAACGAGTCCGAGGAGTCCAGGCGGCAATACCCTGGCCATCACCATTGAATAGAGCTGTTCGGGATCTTCGGGTCTGCCGAAGAGGACCAGGCCGCAAAGTGCCGTAAGAATCCAGGGCCATACTTGCAGAGCATAATTGATAAACGAGTAGAGCAGACTCGCCGCGAACGAGTGATTCTCGTTCTTGGCTGACAGCATCCTTTGGATGTGTTTGCCGCCGCCATCGGAGTACTTGTGGGCCCACCACTGTACCAATACGTAGGTGAAGAATATCGAGAGAGGCCCAAGGTTATCGACCGAGAAGTCGGGGAAGAACCGCAGGGTGTCGCCACCGAACTGAGACTCGACCCGACTCACCAGTTGGCCGAGCCCCCCGACCTCGCGCACCGCGAAGAGAGCCAGCACAATCGAGCCGATGAAGGCGATGAAGTACTGTACGAAGTCAGTCAAAACAACGCCATAAAAACCGGAGGCCAGGGTGTACACAAAGACCAGTACGGTGGTGCCCACCAGTAGGGTCGACACATCGATATTGGTGAGTCCGGTCATCACCTTGATGAGAGCGAGGAAGACCCAGCCCATGATGAAGGCGTTGAAGATGACCCCGAAGTAGAAGCCCTTGAACACTCGCAGGACTGCGGCAACGCGCCCGCTGTAGCGTTCTTCGATGATTTCAGCGTCGGTCATGACTCCCGAGCGTCGCCAGAGCCGGGCGAACAGGAAAGTAACGAGAAGGGCGGAGATCCCACTTGCCCAGAAGAACCAAACACCCGCAATGCCATCTTCCACCACCAAGCGAGTCATCGCGATGGGGGTATCGATGGAGAAGTTGGTGGCGGCCATGGAGATTCCCAGTAGCCACCAAGTCATCTGTCGCCTGCCGACGAAGAAGTCGTCAACCGAACGACCGGCTCGCTTTGTAAGCCAGATTCCGGCGCCGAGGATCGCGACGCAATAGATTGCGATGACGACGTAGTCGAGAGTGGCGAGGGTTCGTGCCGTCAGGTTTTGACTCCGAGGCCCCGAGTCAACTATTTAGCACCGACAGGTAGCTTGGCCGAGCGATCGGCGCCCCAAGACAGGCTTCCGGAATTCCGAAAGCATCGACCAGAGGAATTGCTTGCTCTCTGACTTCGGCGCAAAGCCGGTTGATTAGCTTGCGGATCGCCTTGGACTTGTTGCTCTCCAAGTACCCTTGTTCCAGAAACCAGCCGCGATCCAAGTGGATTCGATGGAGGGCATAGAGATCACACAGCTGGGTAAGGACGGTCACTACTGCCGGATCCTCGCAGGTCTCTATGGCGGCAGAGAACTGCTCGAGGATGATGAATTCCGTATGCGCTTGGGCCAAAGCAAGAGCGTGATCTTGTACTTCGATCAGAGCCTCAAAACTGTCTAGGCCCCGATCGAGGCGGCTCTTGAGACGTCGGGCCAGGGTGCTCATGAGGTGATCCTGACGCCACTCGAGGGCACCGAAATGGAATTCTCGATCGAGCAGGTGGTCGGTATCCGTCTTACGGGTGATGACCGGGTTCTGTTCGGCGACGCGGGCCGCAGCTCCCTCGGCGAAGTGCCGCACCATTCCCAGCCAGTTCATCTCGCTGAATTGACGTTTGTAACCGGTCAGAAGCCCCTTGGCGAGCAGCTGCATCAACACCGTGTTGTCACCTTCGAAGGTGGTAAAAATGTCGGTGTCGGCCTTGAGCGCGGCGAATCGATTCTCGGCCAAATAACCCTGTCCTCCGCAGGCCTCTCTGCAGGTTTGAATGGTATCGGTGGCATGCCAGGTGGCGAACGCTTTCAAGCCGGCGGCGAGCCCCTCGACTTCTCTCCGGTTTTCTTCCGTAGCAGCTGTGTAGGCGAGGGCCAAGTGTTTCAAGGCGAAGTCCAAGGCATACGTTGTAGCAAGTCGTGGCATCAAGCGTAATTGATGGGTTCGATAGTCGAGAATGACCCGCTCTCTCTCACCGACGGGCCCGAACTGTCGCCGGCCGGCGCCGTAGCGCACCGCTATCGCCAAGGCCGACTTGCCGGCGCTCAAAGCGGCGAGTGCGACACTGACCCGCCCCCCAACCAGAGTTCCCAGCATTGTAAAGAAGCGTTTGGAGGGGCTGAGGATAGCGCTCGTATAGGTGCCCTCGGAGTCAACCTGGGCAAACCGATCGAGGAGATTGGTGCGGGGAATCCGCACGTGATCGAACCAGATGCGACCATTGTCAATACCATTGAGTCCCATCTTCTCGCCGCAGTCTTCAATCTTGATGCCGTCAGCGGTGCCTCCGTTCGGGTGTCGAATGGGAACCAAGAAAGCATGTACACCATGTGCGGCTTCGCCGATACTGAGTTGGGCGAAGACAGTCGCCATTTGGCCATGGAGGGCGGCGTTGCCGATGTAGTCTTTCCGAGCGCCGTCGTGGGGAGTGTGGATTACAAACTCGTCAGTGGCACGGTCGTAGTGGGCGACGGTTTCAACGTCATAGACATTGGAGCCATGACCGGTTTCGGTCATCGCGAAGCATCCAGGAAGATCGAGGCTCCCCACTCGAGCGAGATACTTGGCGTGATGGTCCTCGGAGCCAAGCTCCAGGATGCTGCCGCCAAAGAGACCGAATTGAACGCCGAACTTAATCACCAAGCTCAAGTCACCGAAGGCGAGAGTTTCAAAAGCCGCAACGAAGGCGGACATATCGTCGCTGCCACCTTGGGTCTTGGGAAAGCTGAGTGCGCCAATGCCCTCTGCTGCCAAGAGTCGACACAAACGAAGAGTTTTCTCTCGATATGCGGCGCGATTCAGATCGTATTCGTAGGCGAATTCGGGCCGCGTTAGGATCTCGCGCACCCGGGCGCGAACTGCAGCGTGCTCCCCGTCGAGCAGACGAGTCATTGTCGCGATCTCGAAGTCGGCGGCGTATTCAACTGACTCTTCTGACGGTCGGAGGGGAACGAGCAGAAGCCGGGTTGCTTCATCGCCGGAAATACCGATGGCTGTTTCAATCTCTTCCAGCGCCGCCTCTTCAGCTGCGGAAAGGACGCTCCCTTTCAGTCGCGCCAGGCCGATCCCAAGCCGCGACAGGGAGATTTTCTCTGCTGGAGCGAGCCCGGCGGCATGCCGGCGGATGGTGGCCAGAAGAGTCTGTAGTTCTGTGGCGGTTGGCGGCTGCTCAGGGTCGAGCCAACTCCCCAGCCGGCTCTTGCAGTCGGCCTCGGGTCCTCTGGCAGCAGCCAGCTTGGAGCAGATTGCCTGAATTTCGTCGGAACTCAGTTCTCCATCTGCCCATGCGAGATATACCATCGGCAAGAACGCGATAAGTTCCGAGTCGGCGATATGTCGATTGTTATGGTTAGCCATTCGTGGATCCTCTCCGAGTGGTTGAGGATGTCTATAACGGAAGACTACGGATTCGGCCGACGGTCCGGTTTTCCAGCTCCCGAGTTGTCACCCACAAGTCTCTCACAGGAATCAGTGGGCAAAAGATAAGATGGCCTGATCGGACGAAACCATAGTGGAAGAGATCGCGGGTCTGTCGTTGACGAAAGGCGCGGTCGACCTGAAGAATTCCTAAGGATTCGATTGATGAAAAAAGTGACGAGCACTCAGATTCTTGGGGGTAAGGTGGCTTGCATAACCCTGTCAGCGCCACCCGGAAACATTGTAGACCGAGAGATGTTAGCTGCCCTTCGAGCTATAAATGACGAAGTGAAGAATCGCCAGGACTTGGTAGCGATTGTGCTCACCGCAGAAGGAGACGACTTCAGTTTCGGGGCCAGCATCCAAGAACACCTTCCAGACCAGATCGGTTCCGCTCTGGAGAGTCTGCATAGGGTAATTCGGCAACTTACAGATCTGCCTGCTCCCACTATTGCGGCGGTTCGCGGCCGCTGTCTTGGTGGCGGGTTGGAGTTGGTGCTGGGCTGCGATTTGATCTTGGCGGAGACAAACGCCGTTTTCGCCTGTCCGGAAATCAAGTTGGGGGTGTTTCCACCCGCCGCTTCCGCTCTCTTGCCGGGTCGGATTGGAGCGGGCCCCGCTGCAGAGCTGCTACTTACCGGGACTGAGTGGACGGGCGAAGAAGCGGCCCATAAGGGCCTGGTGACGCGCTCAGCAGCTCCGGGATCTCTCGACGCATCCCTTAAAGACTGGCTTGAGGCCGACTTCTTGCCGCGTTCGGCGACCGGTCTACGGTTCGGCGTCCAGGCGGCGCGCCGAACTCGAATTCGCGCCCTGGAAGAAGATTTACCAGCTCTGGAACAACTCTATTTGCGAGACTTCATGAAACAGCCCGATGCGACCAAGGGAATCCACGCATTTCTAGAGAAGCGGCGCGCGGGTAACTGAGAGCAGCTACGCTCAATGGCAAGCCTTTGGCGGTCTACTACGACTCAACCATCAGGTTCCATCTTCGCCAGGCTGCAGTGAACTCGCGAAAGCCTCGGTCTAAGCCGGATGCTAAACTACCGAATGCCCGATGAAGCCGTTGCCTTCCAAGACCTAATCGCCGACAGTAATTGCTTCGGTTGCGGGTCGGA
This sequence comes from Thermoanaerobaculia bacterium, assembly GCA_036446675.1. Taxonomy (GTDB): domain Bacteria; phylum Acidobacteriota; class Thermoanaerobaculia; order Multivoradales; family JAHEKO01; genus JAZFTL01. The sequence goes on along the minus strand of JAZFTL010000292.1, from coordinate 838 downwards.
TACCCCGGAAGGGCTGCAGGTCAAGAGTTCTTGGGCCGGCGAGAGCGAGTCAGAGCGCAGATATCAACCAGAGGCTCGGCACGCCGCCGCGGTGGCGCGACTCCATCTCCGCCCTGGGATGATTTGATGGACCCGTTTATTCAGATCACGGAACAAGTCAGAATCCCGTCGTCGGACTTGGAATTCATCACCTCCCGCAGCTCCGGGCCCGGCGGACAAAACGTCAACAAAGTCGAGAGTCGAGTCACCGTGCATTTCGATCTACGGGGTACCAACGCGCTTACCGATACGGAGAAACAGCGGGTGCGGACCAAGCTTGCGACCCGCATCAGCAAGGCAGGGATCTTACGGGTCGTGTCTCAAAAGCACCGCACCCAGGCAGCGAATCGAAGAGTTGCGGTCGAGCGTCTCGCCGTTCTTCTGGAGAAAGCCCTTAAGCCGAAGGTGCCACGTAAACCGACCCGCAAGTCGAAGGGCGCGGATCTGCGTCGACTCGAGCAGAAGCGCCGCCGAGCTCGCCTCAAAGAGAATCGGCGCGGTTCGGTCGCAGTGTCGGCTGATTGGTAAGAGCGTCGAGGCAGGTGTCTCGTTCGAAAGGTGCTTTGCTGCTCTCCTTGGGCCATCTATAGATGAAAACGGTTGTCGCTTTCTCCGTGTCGGAATCAACGGAGTCGGCCTTACCCTGTCTTCAGTACGGGGAGAGATCGAGGCTAACCGAGATGACACCGATGGTCGCGTCGCTGTCGAGCACGGGAACGGAAATGTGGGTGAGCGTGGCGCCAGTACTATCCGTGTCCATCGGTTCGCTGATGAAGGTGAGACCTTGGCCTTCGTTGAA
>JAZFTL010000291.1:0-2003 GCA_036446675.1 Thermoanaerobaculia bacterium | reverse complement strand
TCGCCTGCAGCCGATCCTGGCGGAAATAATGGGTCGGAATTACTCAGAACTGGTCAGCACTCAGAAAGAATCTGTTGAAATGATTCGAGCTGAGGAGGAAAAATTCTTCTCCACAGTAGCTACGGCATCGCGTCTCGTGCAATAAGAGATCGACCAGAATCGAGACGCCGGCAACACGGTTCTCAGCGGTGCCGCAATTTTCAAGTTCTATGACACCTTCGGGCTGCCTTTGGAAATTGTGCGGGAAATTGCGGAAGAGGAGAGGATCGAGCTGGACGAGAAGGGTTTCACCGAGGCGCTTGCCACCCAACAGACCCGTTCGCGAGCTGTTGGCGGTGAAGAAAAGAAGAGACTCGCATCCGTCGTCAATCTGTTTCGGGATGCCGAATCGCAGTCGAAGAGTCGGTTCGTGGGTTATGGGCAACTCAGAGTTGAAGACGCGAAGGTCCTCCAGATTGCTTCATCCGGCGGTTTGGAACCCGCCTTGATTTCAGCTCTCGGGGCAGGCGAAGAGGGAGTCATCACTTTCGATCGCACGTCATTTTATGGTGAGTCCGGCGGGCAGATCGGAGATCGAGGCATCCTCGAGTGGCCGACTGGGACGGCTGAAGTGTCTGATACTCAAAAAGACACGGTCGGCAACCACTTGCACCTCGTGCGAGTCTCCAGAGGAGAGTTAGTGCCAGGGCAGGTCGTGAACGGTGCGGTCGATGTGCAGAGTCGCTTGGCGATTCAACGCAATCACACCGCGACCCATTTGGTTCACGCGGTGCTGCGACACGTTCTCGGCAGTGGAGTACGCCAGGCTGGATCTCTAGTAGCTATGGAGCGGCTGCGCTTTGATTTCACTTACCATAAAGTACCGACTCCGATGGAGCTGAGTCTGATCGAGGATTTGGTGAATCGTTGGATTCTTGCAGCCAGAGATGTCGAGATAGACGAGGATCGATCGTACCAGGAGGCGGTTGCAGCAGGTGCGATGGCACTGTTCGGAGAAAAATATGGTGATCGCGTCCGCACCGTGAAGGTACCCGGATTGATCTTGGACGGCGGTCGGTCCCCAGGGAAGCTCGAGAGTCTGGAGCTGTGCGGAGGCTGTCATGTGCGGAACACCGGAGAGATTGGGCTGCTGGTGGTTCGCGCCGAGCGGGGTGTGGCTTCCGGCGTACGGCGTATCGAGGCAGTTACAGGCGAAGTTGCGAGAAGACACTTGACGAATGCCGGCAACTTCCTGAGAGAGATCTCAGCAGCGCTTGGAGTGTCGCCGGAACGAGCGGGCGGAGAGGTCACTGCTTGGAGGACTCGTATCCGCGAACTCGAAAATTCTCTCGCTGAGCTTAGAATGAGCAAGCTTTCCGACCAGATCGACGCGGGCAGTATCTCTGAGATCGGGGGCGTGACTTTGCAGATCATGGAGGTGCCTGCGACGCCGGCGAGCCAACTGAGAGAAATGGTTGACGTTTTGAAGGGGAAGCTGGGGTCTGGTATCGTGGTGCTGGGAACACGCTCAGAAGGTAAAGTGGGATTGGTGGTAGGGGTGACCAAGGACCTGACGAGTAGAATTCATGCTGGGCGTCTAGCCAAGAAAATCGCTACTGAGGTAGGGGGAAAGGGCGGTGGAAGATCGGACTTCGCCCAAGCAGGGGGTAGAGACGCCGATCGCCTTCCTGGTGCGCTGGAGAGGGTTCCTCAGTTGGTGGCCGAAGAGATGGAAGACGGGTAGGCGGAAAAGTGAGCAGGCGCGCTTTCAGACGAGTGGGCTGATGGTTCGGCTTGGTCCTGACGGCAGTTCCTCTTAAGATAGGCGATCGAGGCAGCACACTCTGTATGAAAAATTTCATCATTCTCCTCTTGCTACTTCTTGTTTCGGGTCCGCTTTTAGCCGAAGTGGTGATTCGAACCGGACCCGATGGGAAGAAAACGATCCTAAGCACTCGGTCCAACCGGAAGAATTACCATCGCCCGGCGATCCGTCGAGTCCAACCATTGGACTCCATTGCGCG
>JAZFTL010000290.1:0-6681 GCA_036446675.1 Thermoanaerobaculia bacterium | reverse complement strand
CGGATCACGCTCAGACCTAAGTACGGGCTGAAGATGAAGCTCGAAAGCCGGAAGTAGAAGCCGCCCTCACGTCCCTTTTTGTCATTCCGAAGGGCTATAAAGAAAGTGTGAGATAAAGGTAAGAGCACGGGGATGGCTGTGTCTCGATTGCCACGATGGCTGATTCCGAAACGCCCCCCGTGCTCGAGCCATCCGCGCTGCCTGATAGCTCGTTGCCCAAGATGGCTAATAGAGAGCCGGAAGCGCGGGGCCTTTGTAATCGTATCGCATCAAGGGAGAAGAACCGATGGAAGAGCAGAGAATTCGTTGGGTAGGAGTCGACTGTGGGGAGCAGCAGCATCGTGCCGTGGTATTGGACAGCACAGGAGAAGGTGTAGCGCGGTTCTGGGTGGTAAACCGTAGGGAGAAGATCCACCAGTGGGTGGTTGAGCTGCGCACGGCGTATCCGCATGAGAGGCTGCGTCTGGTGGTGGAGTCGCGCCGTTCCGTGGGTTCGGTGTTGGCTCAGGAGGTGGTCGCTCTGGGTTTGGAGTTGTGGACGGTGTGGCCCAAGGCACTGAAAGACTACCGCAGCCTCGAGGGGCAGCCCCGCAAGGACGATGACCGCGATGCGTACCTGTTGGCACGCATGGGTTGGAACGCGGTGTCGGCGTGCCGCCCGGCGGTGATGCCTCGGGCCGAGGAGGTCGAGCTGTGTCGGTTGACGCGTCTGCACGAGCGGATCACCCGGGAGAAGACCCGCATGCTGCAACAGCTCCGCAGCTGTCTCTTGGAGTTGGCTCCTGAGATGTTGGCTCCCGACTGGGAAGGCCCGCGCTGGCAGAGCGTGCGCCTGCGACGGGTTCTGCGCCGTTGGCCGACACTGGAAGGCCTGGAGCGGGCCCGACGCAGCACCGTGGAAGCAGCCCTCAAAGGAGGTCCACAGGCTGAGCGCACCCAGGAGGTAGAGGCGCTACGCACTTGCGCTCGCCAGATCAGGCAGAGTGCCGCGGAGCGCGCGATCGTTGCCCTGGAGATGTCCTATCTGGTTGACCAGATCGAGCGGCTCGCAGCCATTCTCTGGCAGCTGGACGAGAAGATTCGGTCAGCTCTGAGGCACCATCCCCTAGGAAGCAAGCTCCAGGAGATGCCGGGTTACGGTCCGTTCACGGCTGGAGTAGAGATCGGCGAGGCGTTGCCACTGATGCGCCATGCTGACGAAGGCAAGGTGGCGACCTACGCCGGCCTGACGCCTCTGGTGCGTCAGAGCGGCAAACGCGGAAGAAGTCACCTGGCGCGGGGTGTGAATCGCCACCTGCTTCGTGCGCGGTATATGGCAGCGCTCGGGGCCTGCAAGACGAGCACTCTCGATCGCGCCTACTACGAGCGTAAGCGACAGGATTTCGAGGGCCATCCCAAACCCCATGTCAAAGCACGCATAGCGCTGGCTCGCCAGCGCTCCAAGGTGGTCTACAAACTGCTCACGACCGACGTTTCCTACGACAAAGAGATCCTCATTCGCGCTCATTTCGAGCGCCGCCAACTGCAGGAGCAAAGAGCCAAAGCAGCTTGACATTGTTATAGAGAGCGAGAGCGAGGAATCTGGGGGATGGGTGGCATCCTAACCGTCGCGTTCTTAGTTATAAGGTACCCCCACCCAGATCCCTCCGCTCCGGCGCTTACAGCGCCTTCGGTCGGGATGACAAGGGTGAAAGCCAGCGCTGACTTCTGGCGCCTTCGGTCGGGATGACAAAGGATGAAGTGAAATGCCGTCCAGTCCAAGGATTCGATGCTCCACCTGAGAGTATCACTGTCTCCTTCTCGTCAGTTTGAGGCGAAGCTTCGCTAGGACGCTCCCCGGCACGACTTTTAGATCCCCGACACTCCACTGGGAGCAGGCCCCGTCCAGCAAGCTCACCGCTGCTCTCTACTACTATCGGTTCCTCCAGCCCGGTGTGTTTATTGCTCATGGAAACCATGAGATCGAACCAGCCGGTTCGCCGGACTCACGATCGTTGGTGCAGATCCGAGCTTTTGTAGTCCATGGGAACTCTTAAAGTTTCCCGATCAGTCGTACGGAGACTGGAGTTCGACTCACTTCGGCTACGTCGCACTTTTCTAGGATTCCGGGACCGATTCAGTGTACTCTCTATCGATGTTCACCAACGAAAATTCTGAGCTCTTCTGCGAGCTTGCTCTAGAAGACGCCCTGCGTATTCAGGCCAGCAAGGTAAAGGGCCATGTTTACTCGATTAGGAGCGAGGAATTTCGCCGCCGACCGAATGAGAGTCTTATCGAAGGGGTGGTCAAGACTCTCGACATCGAGCAACTCGTATTTTTCACCGAGCGTCGCGACACCGATACGGAGATGATCATGCTCAGCCGTTCTGAACCCGGCTATCGCATTACGGTCTCAGTTCCTTATACCGGGGAGCGGCGGCTGTGGTTCTTCAAACCCCACGACCACAAATCACACTTTCCGAAAGGGCAGATCAACGCCAAGGGCCCTTTGGATGGCGGTGTCATCAAATTAATTGCACAACGGTCAAGCCACCTGGATCTGGCTCCTCTCAATCAGGCCATCGAAAGTGAGCTCGCCGAAATCGACCATTTTGTCAGGCTGCAGCGCAAACAGATCAAGGCCTGGCGCATCCAACTCGCCGCCGCCGCTCGGCAGGAAGTCATGGAGCGACGGGAAGCCTTGGGCGATGCTCCTGAGCGCCCTAAGGCGATCGACACAATCGATCAGACCGATCAGATGGCCCAAGAAGACGGGCTGCCGGACAGCACCCCGGCGACCCAGGTAGCCGAAGAAGCGCTCCCCAGCGAGCCTGGCTCCCAGATTGCTCTCGAGCCGAGCAAGAAAGTAGTAATTGGCAAGAAGGACCCAAGCTGGCCGTCGACAGCGGTTGAGGTAGTCGAGAACCAGACCAAAATATTCGAGGAACTCAGTCAGATCTATGCGCAGCACACCGACGGGGAACTGAGGAATATTCTCCTCGCCCAACTGACTCACACCACGCCGGCAACACCGACCGCTGAAACCATGCAAGCTGCGGGAAAAGTGAACTTCTTCTTGCCGGGTGCCAACGGCGCCAAACTTTCTCCTTTTGTTGGCGGCTGCATGACCTGGAAGGGTCCAGCCGCGCTGAGGAAAAAGTGCGATCAACTACTCAAGATATCTGGAGGCAAGGATGCGACCACCGTTCTGGTGGTACTCTTCAGACGATCTGGAGACTTCAACCGGGTAGTCGATAAAGTTCCGAACACGCTGAAGAAGCACTCCCGTTTCAAGCATGAGGCGGCGTCGACCGGAGAGAGAGACTGTAGATTGGTGATGTCCTCCCCCACCGACGGCGAATCTGAAATCGCCGTCCATGCCATTTCGATCAATCTACCTCCGGTTGACGTCTGACGTCACGCCGCAACAGCTCGCCTTCTAGAAACGTACCCAAGTCAGGAGAGATCAACCAAACCCCGGCATCAGCATGGACGAACAGACCACCTTCTCGAACGCCCTGAAAATCTCTACTTGAGTTGTGCTAGACAGACCTGAGCCAACCTAGGGGATCGCTAACCGCCCCCCGTTGGATATCCGTAAGTGCTTTGTGAAGACGCAGGGTGTTCGGACCGATTTCGCCGCTGCCGGCCCGGTGTTCTTCACCACGGTAGATAACGGATCCGACCCCAGCGATCACCGCAGCCGTTCCGGTGAGCAGAGCTTCTCCGGTCGGGAGCCACTGCAACAGCTCGTTGACGGTAAATGGGCGCTCTAGAACCTCGTAACCGAGAGATCTTGCCAGAGCCAGCACCGAGTCACGAGTAACACCTGGAAGGAACGAGGCGTCCAACGACTTGGTCAGAATCGTCTGGTCATTCACCAGCATGAAGTTGGTGGCGCCGGTCTCTTGGACGTCTCCCCCAGGACAGAAGAGTACCTGATCTACCGCAAAGTTCCGGCGAGCTTCGACAATATGGTGGAGAGCCGATGCATAATTGCCACCCGTCTTTGCCATTCCGAAGCTGGGAGTTGAACGCATCGCCTCCTCTTCGACAAGCAGTTTGAGTGGCCGCGCGCCGGTCTCAAAATAGGCACCGACCTGAGAGGCGAAGACGTAGAGCAAAGCTTCAGAGCTCGGAGCTGCCGCGGCTCCGATACTGGGCTCCGTCCCAATCAGGGTGGGCCGCAGGTAGAGCGAACCCGGATACTCGGGAACGGCATCTCTACATTCACTTACCAGGCTCACGATCATCTCCTCGAGCATGTCCGCTTCCGGAACCGGCAGGCAGAGTAGCTCGGCGCTTTGCCGCATTCTGCGAATATGTCGATCGAGTCTGAAGATCCCCACGCTACCGCTCTCAAGACGATAGGCCTTGAGTCCTTCGAAGCAACTACTCGAATAGTGCAAGACATGACACGCCGGGTGTAGACTCAACGGCGCTAGCTCTTCATGAGAAATCGGTGACCATGTCGACTCACGAAATGTGGAGGTCACCATGCGGTCGGCGAACACGGTTCCAAACGGAATTGTCTTCGCCTCGAGCGCTGATGTATTTTCACTCATAATCTTCAGAATCTACACCCTAGTCGCCACCCTTACCTCCGTCAAGTACTGCGGAGTTTACTGGAGACCATTTTCCGCGTCGCCGGTCCAACCACATGGTATTCGAGCCGTGGCTTCGGCGTGATCTCCGGTGCCGGCCACTACGATACCAGAATGGATTCTCGGGGACATCATCGATCCCGCGACCGGCCGAGTCGTCGCAGGGGTCCTCGCTGCAGAAGCAATGGCCGACGCGATCGTTCGCGCCGCTACCGAAGCGACCAGCCTTCCCGGCCACATTGCGGCGCGAGATCTCAATCGGGCCGAGGAGTGAGTTTACGGTATTTTGGAGGGTCTCTCCGAAACATGTACTCCAGCTAAGGTTCGGACGGATGAGAGCCCAAGATCCCGGTGGGGTCGGAGCGAACGGTTGGCGGAAAGAAGTCCGCCAGCAACTCAATGGCCGACTCGTCCGACTCCGAAGCGTGTAGCGGGGTGACTGCGACGAACCCAGCTCGAACCGCCTCGACATCGCTCCCAGCCTCGCCTGCGGCCGTCGGCTGCTCGAAGTAACTCCAAAAATAGGGTCGCCCGTAAGGGGTCTGCCGCGGGTCGAAGTGTTCAGCTCCCGCCAGTCGGCTCTGGCGAGTCAGTCTAAGACGTCTCGCCGGAGGGCGCGGTACATTGACGTTCAGGAACACCCCGGCAGGCAGACCATTCGCCTTGACGATGCCGGCAACCTCCGCCGCCATCTCCGCAGCCTCCGCATAGTTAGGATGCGCCTCGATTGCGAGAGAGACTGCGATCGCGGGAATGCCTTGAAGGGCCGCTTCCCGGGCTGCCGCGACCGTTCCGGAGATGTAGGTATTGCGGCCAAAGTTGAGTCCGCGATTGACCCCCGAAACGATCAGATCCGGTCTCTTTCCCTCGAGAAGTTGGTCGATCGCGACGCGAACGCAGGTGACCGGGGTAGCGGTCAACGCTGTGGCGGACTGGCCCGCAACTACCCGCTGGTCGACGAAGATTGGATCTCTCAAATTCAGCGCATGGCTGATGCCGCTCTGGTTTTTCAGCGGAGCTACGATCGTCACTTCACCGAGAGGCCGAAGCGCCTTAACAAGCTCAGCCAATCCGGGAGAGTCGATTCCATCATCGTTGGTCACGAGAATCCGATAGGCTGCCTCCTCCCCTGCCGGACTAGCCTGCGACGGCGCCCAACTCCCGGCCAAACCCAGAGCCGCCAAGACCAGGCTCGCTTGCAGAACGGCTCGATTCCCGACTAGATTCATCGCTTGTTTGCAGACTATCATCGAACTATTGGTCGATGATTGCCTGAGCTCTAATAAAACCGGAGCCGGAGGGTCTACTGCTCCCAGCAGAGCCAGCGACCGTGGGTGTCGAAATCCCTCAGGAATCGAGCGTCAACCATCTCGCGTTTCGTTTGGCATCGTTGAACAGGCGTGAGTTGTCTGGAGCTTTTTGGTATACGGCCTCGAAGTTCTGATCCAACCAGTCATACAGCGTTGCGTGCGCCTTGTTGACGTAGAACAGGAAGTAGAGCGGGTCCAGTTTCAGCTCAGATTGAAAGAAACCGATCCGGTCGGTCGCTGTGGCAACGGTGATCTGGATTGAGGTCGAGCCGCTGTAGCCTGCCTGTTCCGGGTCCAGCTCGAGGAGAATCCACTAAAACCTGGGCGCAATACCCTTACCCAGTCGGTCTCTGCTTGGGACGAGGCGAGGAAGAAAAGTGTCGAAACACCGATCAGTTGGCCAGGCTTGGGCATTCTGTCGTTGGAAATCAGGATTTAATGGGCGGGAAGTTAGAGAAATTCGAGCTCCACGAACACGGTGAGAGACATTCTCCTAAGGGATTAGAAACTGCTGCTGGCATGGGCGGCGAAATGGCAGAGCCGTAGCGAGAAATGAGGAGGCTAATCCGTCTTGGCTATTCAAGAAGAAAGGTGGTGCCGAAGGCGGGATTCGAACCCGCACGCCCGTAGGCGGAGGATTTTAAGTCCCGGACCATCCAACTCAGCACAATCAGCGACAGCAGCTAACCACTGAATGATCAGTCACTTACACCACTCACTACTATTGGCAGGAGTTGGTATAAGTCGCTCATTCTCGCCGTCATTTGTGCCACCAGTGTGCCATGACA
>JAZFTL010000289.1:0-4720 GCA_036446675.1 Thermoanaerobaculia bacterium | reverse complement strand
TCACGGATCATCGATTCGACATCGCGACCGACGTATCCGACTTCGGTGAATTTGCTGGCTTCAACTTTGGAGAACGGAGCTTTGGCCAAGCGTGCCAGGCGTCGGGCGATTTCTGTCTTCCCGACACCTGTCGAGCCGATCATCAAGATGTTCTTGGGCATGATTTCGTCGGCGATCTCCGGGGCGAGCTGCTGCCGGCGCCAACGATTTCGCAGCGCGATGGCCACCGCTCGCTTGGCGTCCTGCTGGCCGATGATGTACTTGTCGAGCTCTCGCACGATCTCCCGCGGGATCATCTGTTCGAGGGGGTCGGGACTTCGATCGTGAGCCAGGGGGTTCGAGATCATCGACACTTACGCCTGCTCTTTTCGCAACAAAGCGATCCGATTGGAGGGTTTGGACATATCAGAGTTCTTCCAGAGTGAGCTGATCGTTGGTGAATACGCAGATTTCGGCCGCGATCGTCATCGCTTCTCGAACAATTTCGGTCGCTGTTTTATCAGTGTGACGCATCAGCGCCCGAGCCGCGGCAAGGGCGAAATTGGCTCCGGATCCGATTGCCAAGACTCCGTCGGCATCGGGCTGCATAAGATCTCCGTTACCTGAAGTCAAGAAACTCTGCTCGAGATCGGTCACGATCATATGGGCTTGCAATTGGCGCATGACCCGGTCGGTGCGCCAGTCCTTCGCCAGTTCGACGACGGCTCTTTCGAGGTTGCCTTGATGCTCGCTGAGCTTGTCCTCAAATCGAGAAAAAAGAGCGAGTCCGTCGGCAGCGCCTCCGGCAAAGCCGACCAGCACTTTGCCGTCGCCGGCGCGCTTCACCTTGTTTGCGTTCGACTTGATGATCGTATTATTGAAACTCACCTGCCCATCGCTTGCCATGGTAACTCGATCGCGATGCCGGACCATCAGAACGGTTGTTGCTGAGAAATCGTTCATAAGAGGGGAATTGTAACAGGCCGGCTAAAACCAGCCGAGCCAGGTCACAGACTAGCAAATTCCGGCCCGAAATAGGCGGGATCCGGTTTGCCGAGTGCTGCGACGAAGCCTCCTGGATCGTCGGGAGAGAGCACCAGACGCACGGCGCCGGCCTCTACCAGCACCGCGTTATCGAGGTTGCTCGCGTAGAGCTCGAACTCGCCGAGCAGGTGTGAGTCGAAACCGCCTGCTCCGGCGACGATTCCGCCTGCCGAGGCGAGTCCGACGAGGTGCTTCTTCTCATTCGCTTCCAAGACTCGGGCCGATCGCACCGGCAGCGGGAATCTAACCCGGCGGCTACGAAGATAGATTGAGAACTCAGTGTCTTCGACTTCTATCCAAAGCGGCTCTAGGTCGTGGCTCAATCTCCAGCAGAAGAGGGCGATCAAGCCGACGACGAAGGAAAGCGTTGCTGGGAAAAATCTCCCCGAGAGCAGCATCGCGACCGCGACGCCGAGCATCAGCACCCCGAGCCCAACCAGAAGGAGCGTCAGGCGGCTACGCCCGGAACTGATGCTGCCGGCCAGAGTGCACTCGAAGCGCTTCTTGGGATCAGGAGATTTGGAATCAGTTGACATGGTCTTCCGGCGCGGAGATTGGGTACTTCGCTTTGGCACGGGGATGGCTCTGACGATACACCTGCAAGAGATGATCGAGCTCGAGGTGGGTGTAGCGCTGGGTTGTAGATAGAGAACTGTGGCCCAGTAGCTCTTGAATTGCCCGTAAGTCGGCTCCCTGTTCGAGCAGATGCGTCGCGAAGGTATGACGCAGGGTATGCGGCCGAACCCCGGCCACCAAGGCCGCGATGTCGACGTAGTGGTCGATGACACGCCGAACCGACCGATCCGAGAGGCGCCCGCCGCGATAGTTCAGGAAAACCGGTTCGGCGCAGCCTGAGTCAAGCGATGCAGCCGGCTCAGCCGGCTCAGGAAAACGCAACTCTTCCCACGACTCGAACCACTGGCGCAGCGACTTTGCTGCCGGTCTGCCGAATGGAACCATCCGTTCTTTGCCGCCCTTTCCCATGACTCGTAGGACTCTGCCGTTTAGGTCGATGGCGCCCCAGTCGAGCTGGACCAGTTCACCTACCCGTAAGCCGGTGGCGTAGAGAAGTTCCAAAATGGCTCGATCTCTGCGCTCTAACGGAGAGTCGCCGGAGGCGCTCTCAATCAAGGTCTCGACCTCACCGGGTCGGAGGTGCCGCGGCAGTTTCGAGGGTTGTTTCGGAGTGCGGACCGCAGCGGCGGGGTTGTCGGCAATGACGCCTTCGCGGCAGGCGAATCGAAACAGGCTACGCACCGCGGAGAGCATCCGGCCCTGGCTTTTCTTGCCGACTCCGGAACGCGACAGATGAGCCAGGAACGATCTTACTGCCAAGACATCGACCTCTTGGGGCCGGAGCGATTCTGGAGTGACGCCGTAGAACTCGCCGGCCAGAAAAGCGATGAACCGCTTGAGATCAGCACCGTATGCCCGCACCGTGTGTGGCGACAGATTCCTCTCCAGCTCTAGGTGTTCGATGAATCGTTCGGTGAGGGATTGCATGAGAACAAGAATCGATCTGGAATCACTCGGTCACTCTGCAGGCGACAGCACAATCATTCTACTGCTTTGAAGCGCCCTCCTGGGGACTCTTGCCGGATTCCACCGGGTCGATCTGATCGATTGAGCCGAATTCTAGTTTGCTCCGAGCCGCCCAATCGCGCAGTTCTACATGAGCTCGTGCAGCGAAAGCCTCCCGGCGTTGTCTCTTCGGGACGCGTCGTTCGAGTTCCGGGAAGAGTCCGTAGTTGATATTGGCCGGCTGAAAGCGTTTAGGATCCGACAGCGTAAGGTGGCGCGCCAGCGCTCCGAGGGCCGTCGTTGCAGGTACGGATTCACTCGAGTCAGAAACAGTACTCCGGCGCTCTAAACAGAGATAGAGCGCGATGATCAGCCCGGTAGCGGCAGACTCCAGATAGCCTTCCACGCCGGTGATCTGGCCGGCCAGTCGAACCATGGGCTGCACTTTGAGGCGATACCGATCATCGAGATGAGTCGGCGAATTGATGAACGTGTTGCGGTGGACTTGTCCAAGGCGAAGGAAGTCGGCATTTGCCAATCCAGGAATCATTCGCAGGACGCGCTTCTGATCCGGCCACTTCATTCGGGATTGAAATCCCACCAAGTTGAGGTGGGTCTTGGCCAGATTCTCCTGCCGCAACTGAACCACCGCATAGGCTCTCTTGCCGTCGGGTGCAGTCAGTCCGACCGGCTTCATTGCCCCGAAACGCAAGGTGTCTATGCCGCGGCGAGCAATCTCCTCAATGGGCAGGCAACCCTCGAAGAACAGGTTCTGCTCGAAGCTGTGCAAGGGCATGACCTCGGCTTTGGTCAGCGCTTCATGGAACGCCAGGTACTGCTCTCGGGTCATCGGGGCGTTGAGGTAGTCGGCGCCACCACCCTTGCCGTAGCGTGATGCCCAGAAGAGCGGCGACATGTCCAAGCTCTCGATGTCAACGATCGGCGCGATCGCATCGTAGAAGTAGAGGTGCTCAGTACCCAGAATCTCGGCCAAAGCGCTCGAGAGGTCCGGAGCCGTCAAGGGACCCGTGGCGATGACCACTTCTCCATCGGGAATCTCACTGACTTCTTCCCGGCGAATCTCGATACCAGGGTGTTCGTGCAGTGTGGTCGTAACCAGCTGAGCGAATCGACCACGATCGACCGCCAGGGCACTCCCAGCGGGCACTGCAGAGGCGCGGGCTGATCCGATAATCAGAGAGCCGAAACACTCCATCTCACGTTTCAAGAGCCCGGCGGCGTGAAAGGGGTCGTCGCTGCGCAACGAGTTGCTGCACACCAACTCGGCAAGATCACCGGTCTTGTGAGCCGGAGTGGCACGCACCGGTCGCATCTCTGAAAGGATGACCGGAATCCCCCGGCGCGCCAGCTGATAGGCACACTCCGACCCAGCCAACCCCCCGCCGATGATGTGTATGGGTGAAGACATTCGGATCGATCGAGAATTAGCCGGGTCTAGCTACTGCGGCTGGGCCGCAGCGTCAGCTGTCGTCTCTTCTAAGGACTCCTCAAAGTTGCACTCTTTGTTATTGCAGATCTTGTGCAGACCTTTCTTCTTGGTGGTCTTTTCGAGGAGAAATGGTGCGTTGCATTGCGGGCAGGGCTCGGCGACGGGTTTGTTCCAGAGGGCGAATTTGCAGTCTGGGTATCGGTTGCAGGAGAAGAAGATTTTGCCCCGTCTCGATCGTTTCTGGTGGATCTCGCCTTTACCACAGTCAGGGCAGGGAACGCCGGTGGTTTGGGGCTCCTCTGCGGGCGGACCGGTGCGGCGGATGTTCTTGCAGTCAGGATATCCGGAGCAGCCGTAGAAAACACCGTAGCGACTGCGCTTCTTGACCATCGGCAACCCGCATTTTTCGCAGGGTGCCTGCTCCTCTTGCGAGGTAGCGTCATCCCCGTCGTCGGGCTCTTCGATATTGCGGGTGAAGTTGCAGGTGGGATAGCCGGTGCAACCCAGAAAGCCGCCGAATCGACCGAAGCGCATAACCAGCGGTGACTTACATTCGGGGCAGATCTCATCGGTGGGGATGCCGTCTTTCTTGACGTTTGGCATCTCGATCTCGGCGACTGCCAGGTCTTTCTCGAACTTCTCGTCGAAACGTGCGAGTTCTTTACGCCAGTCCAGTTTTCCCTGTTCGATCTGATCGAGTACCTCTTCGAGCTTGGCGGTGTAGCC